>NZ_VMBJ01000305.1:0-216 GCF_010608305.1 Stenotrophomonas sp. AS012628
CGTCGGCTGAAAGCTCGCCTGCGAGAAGATGCACCAGCTGTCCTCTATGGCTGTGGTGACATGGGCTTGCTGGAAACCGGTGGGCTTGCCGTCGTCGGGTCTCGCCATGTGGACGATGAGTTGATTGACTACACCATGTCGGTTGGACGACTGGCTGCCCGTGCTAATAGAGCGCTCGTGTCAGGCGGCGCCAAAGGTATCGATCAAGCCGCCATG
>NZ_VMBJ01000306.1:0-216 GCF_010608305.1 Stenotrophomonas sp. AS012628
GCGACATCCGTACGCAGCTGCGTGACAAGGGCATCCGCCACAGCGGCATCGACCGCAACAACAATACGATCTCGATCAAGTTCAGCAACCCGGACGAAGCCGACCGTGCCCGCACGCTGCTGGCCGACTCGACCCGCGAACTGGCCTACACCGTGGACAAGAGCGCCGACGGCGCCACGCTCACCGGCACCTTCACCGCCGCTGCGATGAAGGAAG
>NZ_VMBJ01000307.1:0-216 GCF_010608305.1 Stenotrophomonas sp. AS012628
GATCTCGGGCGGCCCTACGCCCCGGTGCCGCTGGCCGCCGCCTATGACTGGAGCGGCTTCTATCTCGGCGCGAATGCCGGGTGGGGATCGAGCCGTTCGTGCTGGACCTCGACGGTTTTGGGCGCAAGCGAAGGCTGTCACAATGCGACCGGCGTCGTCCTGGGTGGCCAGCTCGGCTATCGCTGGCAGACCAGCTCCTGGGTGTTCGGTCTGGAG
>NZ_VMBJ01000308.1:0-216 GCF_010608305.1 Stenotrophomonas sp. AS012628
GGTTATTCGCTGACCGTGCCGATCACCAACCCGGAGATGGCGCCGACCTCGACCATCCTCGACGAGACCTACAAGGTGGCGATCACCCGCTTCGACCAGCGCATCCGCGTCGGCGGCATGGCGGAAATCGCCGGCTTCGACCTGTCGCTGAACCCGCGCCGCCGCGAGACCCTGGAAATGATCACCACCGACCTCTATCCCGAGGGCGGCGATATC
>NZ_VMBJ01000309.1:0-215 GCF_010608305.1 Stenotrophomonas sp. AS012628
GTGTGATACCAGCTCGTGACCAGTATTGCGCTTTGCACCTGCTGGCCCGCTAGCGTCTCGCGCGTCATCCGCGCATTTTCCATCGTGCTGCCTGACACACATTCGTGGCCGATGCGCTCTGCGGGCACACCCGCCATCACCAGGCGACGTTCGATCAGTAGGCAATCGCCCTGCCCGCTCACGAACACGCGGGGCGCCGCGCCTGCGTGGTACAG
>NZ_VMBJ01000031.1:0-56652 GCF_010608305.1 Stenotrophomonas sp. AS012628
CTTGCAGCGTCCCCCGCAACCGGACCCACCCCGCCTACCCACAGGTAACCCGCTTCTGCTTCGGCTGTTGCTGTTGCCTTGGTTCGTAGCAGGTGCAGGGCCGCAGGCCCTGCCGACCCACCCTATTCCTCGACCGGGAAATCCTCGATCGGCTTCAGCACATCGTAGTGCTCGCGATGCAGCTTGCCCTTCAGCTTCGGCAGCTCCGGCAACGGCGCATCCACCCGCGTATCCGGCAGCCGGTCCAGCAGGTTGCGCACCAGGGTCAGCCGGCCCAGCCGCTGGTCGTTGAAATCCACCAGCGTCCACGGCGCCGCCTCACGATGCGTCGCGCGCAGCATCGACTCGCGGGCCTCGGTGTAAGCGCTGTACTTGCTGCGCGATTTCAGGTCGACCGGGGAGAGCTTCCAGCCCTTCAGCGGATCGAGGTGGCGCTCGGCGAAGCGCTTTTCCTGCTGCTCCTGGTCCACGCACAGCCAGTACTTGAACAGCAGGATGCCGTCGTCCACCAGCAGCTGTTCGAACACCGGCGCCTGGTGCAGGAACTGCTGGTACTCGGTTTCGCTGCAATAGCCCATCACCCGCTCGACGCCTGCGCGGTTGTACCAGCTGCGGTCCATCAGCACGATCTCGCCGGCGGCCGGCAGGTGCGAGGCGTAGCGCTGGAAGTACCACTGCGTGGCTTCGCGGTCGGTGGGCTTGGGCAGCGCCACCACCCGGCATTGGCGCGGGTTGAGGTGCTGGCTGATGGCCTGGATCGCGCCGCCTTTGCCTGCGGTATCACGTCCCTCGAACAGCACCAGCAGGCGTTGCCCGCTGTGCTGCACCCAGCGCGCCATGGCGGTCAGTTCCAGCTGCAAAGGCAGCAGCAGTTCGTCGTAGTCCTTGCGCTTGAGCTTGGCCATCGTCACACCACGCGGGGAGGAATCCCGAGCGTAGCGCAGGGATCGCTCAGGCGATGTCGAGGCCCTGCCAGCCCTGTTCGCCCGCCAGATGCTGCAGCAGCGCCGAAAGGTCGTGGGCAAATCCGGCCATGTCGAACAGGCCGCTGTCTTCGTGTGCCTGTGCCAGTTCAGCGCGCAACGCCGCCAGTGCTGCCGGATCGTTGCCCAGCGCGCTGGCGGTGGCGATGAACCCGGCATCGTCGGCGACATTCATCCGTGCCAGCCCCAGATGGTGGTTGAGGCTGCCGGCCACGCGCGCGGCGAAGGTGTCGCCGGGGCAGGTCAGCACCGGGCAGCCGGCCCACAGTGCATCGGACGCGGTGGTGTGGGCGTTGTACGGATACGTGTCCAGGAACAGGTCGGCCAGCTGATATCGGGCCAGGTACTGCGGATGCGGCAGCTTGGCCATGAACACCAGGCGCGCCGGGTCCAGGCCTGCGGTCTGTGCGGCGGCACGCAGGCGCGCATCGGCCTGGCCGGGGCCGGACATCAGCCACAGCACGCTGCCGGGCACTGCCTGCAGAATGGCGAAGGCGCGGCCCATGCTGCGCGGGTTGAGCTTGTAGCTGTTGTTGAAGCAGCAGAACACCACGCCCTGTTCGGGCAGGCCGCAGTCGGCGCGGCTCGGCGCAGGCGCCAGCACGCGGGTGTTGTCCGACGGCTGGAAGGCGCGCGGCAGGCGCAGCACGCGTTCGCTGTAGTGCGGCTCCAGTGCGGGTGTCAGGGCGAAGGCATCGCCGATCACCGCATCCATCCACGGCGCGCCCGAGGTGCCCGGATAAGCCAGCCAGTTCAACTGCAGCGGGGCAGGGCGCATCGCCAGCACTTCCGGCGTGCCGCCGCCGCCCCAGCCGCGCAGGTCGAACAACAGGTCGATGCCCTGTGCGCGGATGCGCGCGGCAGTGTCTGCATGGCGCAGGCCAGCCACATCATGCAGCTGTGTGGCCGTCTGCAGGCGCTGGCGGATGCGGCTGCCGTCGTCGCGGTTCAACGCGAACAGATGCAGCTGCAACGCCGGGTCATGACGCAGCTGCTCGAACAGGGCCACGGTCAGCAGCCCGGTGGGATGGGCGCCAAAACCATTGGAAAGGAAACCGACGCGCAGGGGGCCGTGCGCGCGCACCTTCACGGCAGGAAGGGGACGTACCCCCGAAGCAACCACTGCGGCGCGTGCACGCGCGCAGGCCAGCTGTTCGGCCGCGCTGGCATCCTCGCTGAGGAACGCGAACGGTTCGACCACGCCTTGCCCGGTGGCCAGGGCGCCACGCACCTGTGTGGCCAGCGCATCCACGTCCTGCCAGTCGCAGAGGCGACGCTGCCAGGCCAGGCGCTGCGCGGCGATATAGGGTTCGTCCGGCATCAGCGCATGTGCACGGCGATAGGCCGCCGCCGCGCCTTCTGCATCATCGGCATCTTCCAGCGCATGGCCCAGCCACAACGCGATGCCGGGGTGCTGCGGGGCCAGCGCCGAGGCCTGGCCGAGCAGCTTCGCCGCGTCGGCATGCGCGCCGGCCATCCAGGCCACGCGACCCAACCGTGCCAGTGCTTCAGGGTGATTCGGGCGCAGCTGCAGGGCACGTCGCGCGGCCTGTTCGCCGGCAGCGATGTCGCCGGCTTCCAGTTCCACATCGGCCAGCATGACCCAGGCGACGAAGTCGCCGGGCTGGCGTGCAATCGCCTGTTGCAGGTGCTGTCGCTGCTGCCAGGCCGTCATCGTGCTCAGCCCGCCGACAGCTGGGCCAGGGCGTCGACCTGGTGCTCGTGGCTGAGCCGCTGCAGCAGCGGATCGAGGTCGCCGGCCAGTACGTTGGGCAGGTCGTACAGCGTCAGGCCTTCCACACGGTGGTCGGTGATCCGGCCCTGCGGGAAGTTGTAGGTGCGGATGCGCTGGCTGCGGTCGCCGCTGCCGACCTGCAGGCGCCGCGATTCGGCCTGCGCCGCGTCCTGGCGCTGGCGCTCGGCGTCCAGTAGTTGTGCTTTCAGGCGTTTCATCGCCTTGTCGCGGTTGGCGTGCTGGCTGCGCTCGGTCTGGCATTCCACCACCACGCCGGTCGGCACGTGGGTGATGCGGATGGCCGATTCGGTCTTGTTCACGTGCTGGCCGCCGGCACCGGACGAGCGGAACGTATCCACCTTCAGGTCGGCCGGGTTGATGACGATGTCATCGACCTCATCGGCCTCGGGAATGATCGCTACGGTGGCCGCCGAGGTGTGGATGCGGCCCTGCGATTCGGTGGCCGGCACGCGCTGCACGCGATGCGTACCCGATTCGAACTTCAGGCGCGAGAACGCGCCACGGCCGACCACGCGCGCCACCACTTCCTTGTAGCCGCCGTGCTCGCCCGGACTGTCCGATTCGATCTCGACCTTCCAGCCCTGGCGCTCGGCGTAGCGGGCGTACATGCGGAACAGGTCGCCTGCAAAGATCGCGGCCTCGTCGCCGCCGGTACCCGCGCGCACTTCCAGGAACAGGTTGCCTTCATCACGCGGGTCGCGCGGCACCAGCAGCAGCGCCAGCTCCTGCTCCAGTTCCTGCAGGCGCGCCTGTGCAGCAGCGATTTCCTCGTCGGCCAGCTCGCGCAGGTCGGGGTCGGTGCGCATGCCTTCGGCGGCTGCCAGATCAGCCTTGGCACGGGCTTCATCAGCCAGGGCGATGGCGATCGGTTCAAGTTGGGCGAATTCGCGCGAAAGGTCGCGGAAACGAGTGTTGTCGGCGACCACATCGGGTTCGGCGAGCAGGCGTTCCAGTTCTTCGCGGCGCTCGGCCAGCGCTTCCAGCTTACGGCGCAGGGTCGGCGTCATCGGGTCTCACGGGTGGGTGGCGGTAACCCGGCGTGGCCGGGAACAGGCGCTCGGCGGCGCGGGTCAGGTCGGCATCGCCACTCAGCGCGGCCGCACGCAGGGCGGCGGTCGGCGGATGCAGCAGGCGGTTGGTCAGGCCGTGGGCCAGCAGCTCCAGCACTTCATCGGCCGGCTTGCCGTTGGCCAGTTGCTGGCGTGCGCGCTCCAGCAGCTCGGCGCGGGTGGCTTCGCCGAACGCGCGCAGCTGCCGCAGCGGCGCCTGGTGGGCGCTGGCCTGCTGGGTCTCGACGAAGCGCGACACCTGCAGGTCGATGATCGCCTCGGCTTCGGCGGCGGCCTCGCGGCGGCCACGGCGGTTGTCTTCCACCGCGCGCTCGAGATCGTCCACGGTGTAGAGGAAGGCGTCGTTGAGCGTGCCGACCTCGGCCTCGATGTCGCGCGGTACGGCCAGGTCGAACAGCAGCATCGGCTTGTGCCGGCGCGCGCGCAGGGCCTTGGCCACCATCTCGCGATGGATCACCGGTTCGCGCGCAGCGGTGGCCGAGAACACCACGTCGGCCTCGCCCAGGTGGCGGTCCAGTTCGGTCAGCGGCAGGGCCACGCCGCCATGGCGGCTGGCAAGTTCCTGCGCGTGGGCGAGGGTGCGGTTGGCGATCAGCAGCCGGCGTACCTTGCCTTCGCTCAGGTGCCGTGCAGCCAGTTCGATGGTCTCGCCGGCACCGACCAGCAGCACGGTGGAATCGTCCAGCCGGGCGAACGCGTTCTGCGCCAGGCGCACCGCGGCCGACGCCACCGATACCGGGTTGGCGCCGACCTGGGTATCGGTGCGCGCACGCTTGGCCACCGAGAAGGTCTGCTGGAACAAGCGGTCCAGGCGCTGGCCGAGCAGGCCGTGGTCGCGCGCGGTCGACCAGGCATCCTTCACCTGGCCGAGGATCTGCGGCTCACCCAGCACCATCGAGTCCAGGCCGGTGGCGACCCGGAACAGGTGGCGCACGGCCTCGGCATCGGCGTGCTGGTACAGGTAGCCCTGCAGGTCGCCGGCCTGGGTGTGCAGCCACTGGTCCAGCGCCTGTGCCGAATCGGCCACGGCATACAGCTCGGTGCGGTTGCAGGTGGACAGCAGCACCGCCTCGGCGATCTGCGGGGTATCGCGCAGCGAACCGAGCGCGCGCGGCAACGCCTCACCGGCGAAGGCCGCGCGCTCGCGCAGCTCCACCGGTGCGGTCTGGTGATTCAGTCCGAGCACCCACAGGGTCATTGTTCAGTTGCTTGCGATAAGCTGCTGGCCATTGGACGACATTTTAAGGCCCCGATGCCGACGATGCCCGCATTGATTCGCATCCCCAGTGTTCTGCTGCTGTCCCTGGCCTGCAGCCAGGCCCTGGCGGCGGTGCCGGCCAAGGCCCCTGTAAGGGCCCCGGCCACTGAGGAACTGGCGCTGGAGCCGGTGATGGCTGGTGAGTTCGCCCTGCAGGCCGGCAAGCTGGCTGAGGCCGCGCGCTGGTACCTGCAGGCGGCCCAGCAGACCGACGGCGACGCCGGCCTGGCCGAGCGTGCGACCCGCATTTCCATGCTCGCCAACGATGATGCCAGCGCCGCCAAGGGCCTGGCCCTGTGGCAACAGCGGGCCCCGCGCTCATTGACCATGCGCAGTGCGGCCGGTGCGCTGGCCATGCGCCAGGGCGATGTGAAGGCTGCCCGCACCGAACTGCAGGGCCTGCTGGCCGACTCCGACGAGCGCGGTTGGAAGTTTGCCCTGGCCGCCCTGATCGGTGGGGGGCGCGATCCGGCGGTGCCCGCGCAGGTGCTGGGTGAGCTGGTCGACGCCAACGCCATTCCACCGAAGATCGAAGCCTGGCAGGAGTTCGGCCGCCTCGCCCTGCGCATGGACAAGCCCGAACTGGCGCGGCGCATGATCGATGAAGTGGTCAAGCGCTTCCCTGAAGAACCGCGTGTGGCGTTGCTGCGTGCCAGCCAGCTGCAGCAGGCCGGGGAGACCGGCAAGGCGCTGTCGCTGCTGCACGATGTGGAGCCTAAGACCCGCCAGGACCCGGAACTGCGCAATGCGGTGGCCATTGCCTACGACAGCCTCGGCCAGCCGTCCGCGGCCGAGCGCGTGCTGGCCTTCGGCCCGCAGGACGTGCAGACCTGGGGCATGCGCGCTTCGCTGCTGGCCAAGCAGGGCGACAAGGCGGCGCTGTCCAACCTCTACAACGAACTGTCGCGGCAGGCGGCCAAGCCGGACCCGGCGCAGCGCCTGCTGCTGGGCAAGATCGCCGAGTACCTGAAGCGTTATCCCGAGGCGGTGCAGTGGTATCACAGCGTGCCCGGCGGCGATGAGCTGAGCGAAGCGCGCCTGCGTGCGGCCAACGCCCAGGCCCTGGCCGGGCGCCTGCCGCTGGCGCTGGATGAAGTGCACGCGATCCAGTCCGATGCGGTGGTCGACGACGATGTCCGCCGCGACGCCTACCTGCTGGAAGCGGAACTGCGCCAGCGCGCCGACGACAGTTCCGGTGAACTGGATGCGCTGGCCCGCGGCCTGGCCGCTTATCCGGATGACAACGGCCTGCTGTACGCCCGTGCGCTCACCTGGGAACGCCGCGACGACATCCCGCGCGCCGAGGCCGATCTGCGCAAGATCCTGGTGACCGATCCGGAGAACGTGCCGGCTTTGAACGCGCTGGGTTACACCCTGGCCGATCGCACCGGCCGCCTGCAGGAAGCACTGGAGCTGATCGACCGCGCCCGCGTGGCTGAGCCGGACAACGCCGCCATCGTCGACAGCTATGGCTGGGTGCTGTATCGCCTGGGCCGCAAGGAAGAGGCGCTGGTGCAGCTGCGTCGTGCCTGGACCCTGGCCAAGGACCCGGAGATCGCCGCCCATGTCGGCGAAGTGCTGTGGGTGCTGGGCAAGCATGACGAGGCCCGCCACTTCTTTGAAGAAGCGGCCAAGCTCGATCCTGAAAACCGCGCGCTGCTGCGCGCCCGCGAGAAATTCAATCCATGAGTGTTTCCCTGATCCGGCCGCTGCTGTTGGCGGCCGTGACCCTGGCGGTGACCGCCTGTACCAGCGTGGGCACGCAGAAGACCCCGGCGCCGGCGGTGGTCGAGGTTGTTTCGGCCGAAGCGGCGCAGGCGGAGGCGGCGCGCGTGGCCGCGCTGCAGGCACAGTCGGACTGGGCCTTCCAGGGCCGGGTCGCGGTCAGCAAGGGCAAGGATGGCGGCAGCGGTCGCATCGACTGGAAGCAGGAAGGGCGCCGCTATGTGGTCGAGCTGAGCGCGCCGGTGACCCGGCAGAGCTGGAAGCTGACCGGCGATACCCATTCCGAAGCCGGTCGCCTTGAGGGACTGGCCGGCGGGCCGCGTGACGGCGAGGACGCCCAGCAGCTGCTGCTGGAGGCGACCGGCTGGGACATCCCGGTCAACCAGCTGCCGCAGTGGATCCGTGGCCTGGTGGCCGGCGATGCTGCCGGTCCGGAGAAGGTCGAGCGCGACGGTGAAGGCCGGCCGCGTCGCATGCAGCAGATGGGCTGGCAGGTGCAGTACCTGGACTGGTACCCGGCCGAGGCCGGGCGCCCGGCGCTGCCGCGCCGGATCGAGGCCAGCAATGGCGACGCCAAGGTGCGCCTGCTGGTGGACCAGTGGGGGCAGGGCGCCCCATGAGCGCCGGGCACGATGACGCGGGCTGGTCCTGGTGGCCGGCCCCGGCCAAGCTGAACCTGTTCCTGCACATCACCGGCCGCCGCGCCGACGGCTACCACGAGCTGCAGACCGTGTTCCGCCTGCTGGACTGGGGCGACCGCATTGGCCTGCGCCTGCGTGAAGACGGGCAGGTGCGTCGTGAGGGCGAGGGGCTGGCCGGCGTTGCCGAGGCGGATGATCTGGCGGTCCGCGCCGCGCGGCTTCTGAAAGACGTGGCCAATAGCGCGCAAGGTGCCGACATCATCGTCGAAAAGCACGTTTCTGCCGGCGGTGGCTTTGGCGGCGGTTCCTCCGATGCCGCCACCGTGCTGGTGGTGCTGAACCGGCTCTGGCGGGCCGGTCTGGATGAGGACGCGCTTGCTGCGTTGGGCCTGCGCCTGGGCGCAGACGTGCCGGTGTTCGTGCGCGGGCGCAATGCCTGGGCCGAAGGGGTGGGCGAACGCCTGCAGCCCATCGTGTTGGAACCGGCCTGGTATGTGGTGGTTGAACCGGGCGTTCATGTTCCCACCCCGGCCCTGTTCGCAGACCCGGATTTGACGCGCGACAGCCCAGTGGCGAAAATAGAGGACTTCGCTTCCGGGACCCTGGTCGGGAACGCGTTCGAACCGGTGCTGCGCCGCCGTGAGCCTGCCGTCGAGGCAGCGTTCGCCGCGTTGAGCGATATCGGCACGGCGCGGCTGACCGGTTCGGGAAGTGGTTGTTTCGTCGAGTTCGCATCGCAGTCTGCCGCAGAGCAGGGACGGTCGAAGTTGCCGAAGGAGTTGCGGGCAAGGGTGGCAGCGGGCGTTGCGCGTTCGCCATTGCTGGATGCACTCGAGCAACACTGATTTATCAATGCAGGGGCGTCGCCAAGAGGCCCAAGGCACCAGGTTTTGATCCTGGCATTCGTAGGTTCGAATCCTACCGCCCCTGCCAATAGCGGCTGTGTCCGCGCCTTCCAGCGCATCGCCCGCGCGGGACGTGGAAACAACCGCGGTGTTGTCAGCAGCAAGGGTCCATCAGGGTCCTTGCCGACTCCGGATCCCCGCCACTCGTCCCCGCCCGAGACAATCATGATGCAAGAGTCCCCGAACCTGCTGGTCTTTTCCGGCAACGCCAACAAACGTCTGGCGCAGAATATCTGCAAGGAACTGGGGGTTCGCCCGGGCAAGGCGCTGGTCTCGCACTTCTCTGATGGCGAAGTGCAGGTGGAGATCGAAGAGAACGTCCGCAAGCAGGACGTGTTCGTGATCCAGCCGACCTGCGCGCCGAGCGCGGAAAACCTGATGGAACTGCTGGTGCTGATCGACGCGCTCAAGCGCGCATCGGTGGCCAGCGTGACCGCCGTGGTGCCGTACTTCGGCTACTCGCGCCAGGATCGCCGCATGCGTTCCTCGCGCGTGCCGATCACCGCCAAGCTGGCGGCGAAGATGTTCAGCACCGCTGGCGCTGATCGCGTGCTGACCGTCGACCTGCACGCTGACCAGATCCAGGGCTTCTTCGATATTCCGGTGGACAACGTGTATGCGTCCCCGCTGCTGCTGGCCGACATCTGGCGCGCCTACGGCACCGAGAACCTGATCGTTGTGTCGCCGGACGTGGGCGGCGTGGTCCGCGCCCGTGCGGTGGCCAAGCGCCTGGATGATGCCGACCTGGCGATCATCGACAAGCGCCGCCCGCGCGCCAACGTCTCCACCGTGATGAACATCATCGGTGACGTCGAAGGCAAGACCTGCGTGATGGTCGATGACATCGTCGACACCGCCGGCACCCTGTGCGCCGCTGCCGCTGCCCTGAAGGCGCGCGGTGCGCTCAAGGTCGCTGCCTACTGCACCCACGCGGTGCTGTCGGGCCCGGCAGTGGACAACATCACCAATTCCCAGCTCGACGAGCTGGTGGTGACCGACACCATCCCGCTGAAGGACGCCGCGCGGGTGTGCAGCAAGATCCGCCAGCTGAGCGTGGCGGAAATGCTGGCCGAAACGATGCGCCGCATCGCCTTCGGTGAGTCGGTCAGCTCGCTGTACGTCGACTGAGTTTTTCGTCCCTGCCGGCAACGGCAGGGACATACCCCGGGTGCTTCTGGTCGCGGAAGCATCTTCAACCGCCACGCCGCAGGGCGCGGCAACAACCTGAGTAGTCGAAAATGTCGAAGACCCATGAAATCAAGGTCACCAAGCGTGAACTGCAGCGTAAGGGTGCGAGCCGCCGCCTGCGTCACGCCGGTGTGATCCCGGCCATCGTGTACGGCGGCAACGCCGAGCCGGTCGCCATCAGCCTGGACCACAACGAAATCTGGCTGGCCCAGCAGAACGAGTGGTTCTATGCCTCGATCCTGGACCTGAACCTGGACGGCCAGGTGCAGAAGGTCCTGCTGCGTGACATGCAGCGCCACCCGTACAAGCAGCTGATCATGCACCTGGACTTCCAGCGCGTGAACGAGAACGAAGCCCTGACCGCTTCGGTCCCGCTGCACTTCGTCAACGAAGACACCTCGCCGGCCGGCAAGGCTGCCGACGTCGTGGTCACCCACGAACTGAAGGAAGTGACCATCACCTGCCTGCCGAAGGACCTGCCGGAGTCGATCGAAGTCGACCTGGGCGAGCTGAAGGCCGGTGACGTGGTGTACCTGTCCAACATCAAGCTGCCGAAGGGCGTGGAAATCCCGGCCCTGGCGCTGGGCAAGGACCACGACGACGCCATCGTCACCGCCAAGGCCGGCAAGGCCGACGAGGCTGACGAAGAAGCGGCTGCCGCCGAGTAATACCGTTACGGTGCCTGCCTCCGGGCAGGCACCGTACTGGAAGGAACCATGGCAGGACTGCGACTGATCGTCGGTCTGGGCAACCCCGGATCGGAACACGCCCGGACCCGGCACAATGCCGGGTTTCATTTCGTTGAGGCCCTGGCGGAAAAAGCCGGTGCGCGATGGAATGTGGACAGCAAGCTGTTCGGCGAGACCGCCAAGGTCGAGATCGCCGGGCAGACGGTGTGGCTGCTCAAGCCCGCCACCTTCATGAACCTCAGTGGCAAGTCGGTCACCGCCGCGCAGCGGTTCTGGAAGATCGAGCCGGAAGAGACCCTGCTGGCCCATGACGAACTGGACTTGGCGCCCGGTGTGGCGCGGCTGAAGTTCGACGGTGGCCACGGTGGCCAGAACGGCCTGCGTGACACCATCCGCCTGCTCGGTCACGGCAAGTTCCATCGCCTGCGCGTGGGCATCGGCCATCCCGGCCACAAGGACCGCGTGGTGGGTTGGGTGCTCGGCCGCCCGTCCAAGGACGACGACGTGCTGATCGCGCGCGCCATCGACGATGCGATCGACGTCATGCCGCTGGCGGTACAGGGCGATTTCAGCGAAGCGATGAAGCGCCTGCACACTCCGCGCTGACCATGACCGACCCGCGTACTCCCTGCACCGTGTGTGGCGCCATGATCCTGCTGGCGACGGCGGCCCGGAACGATGGGCTCTGCATGCCGTGCCGGAATGGCACGCGGCAAAGCATGGAAATGGCGAAGACGCGAGATCGGGAGGTTCGCGAGGAGCGCAAGCGCTTCGGGGAATCAGCAGAGGGGCGGCATTGGCATTGGTTGATCGAACAAGTCCACGGGAACGGTTGTGGATTTTCCGGATTGTCAGTGCAGGATCAGCGCTACTTTGCGATCAACGCGCTCATCAATGATGTCTATCGCGGAGGGCTTGATGCCTATTTCCAAAATTCTGCTGGCGGCTACATCGCGGAAGCGCTTGCAGGGCTTGGGGAGATGCAGCAGTTTGACGTGCGAGACATCGTGCTCGCGGCCCAGCAGCTACTGTTTGGCAATGAGGCCATGGAAGATCATCATGCGCAGAGACGCCTGCAGATCTATCGTGCCGACGGGTATCTCGACGATGAAGTCGAAACAGCACTTGATGCGCTGGATGGGCGATTCTATGCACTGGTCGACGACGGCCAGCTTGAAGAACTGCTGAAAGCGTACGCAGAACGTCACAGGTTGTACGCCGCGTTCTAGCGCGGGCTACTGGAAGGACGATTGGGGATTGAGGGCATGCCCGCAGGCGAGCCTTGAATCCCGAATAATCCACTTACACTCAAACCCGGATTCAAACCATGGGTATCAAATGCGGCATCGTCGGCCTGCCCAACGTCGGCAAGTCGACCCTGTTCAATGCGCTGACCAAGGCGGGTATCGCCGCGGCGAACTTCCCGTTCTGTACCATCGAGCCGAACGTCGGCATCGTGCCGGTGCCGGATCCGCGCCTGAACGAGCTGGCAGCGATCATCAACCCGCAGAAGGTCATCCCGACCGCGGTCGAGTTCGTCGACATCGCCGGCCTGGTGGCCGGTGCCGCCAGCGGTGAGGGCCTGGGCAACAAGTTCCTGGCGCACATCCGCGAAGTCGATGCGATCACCCACGTGGTGCGCTGCTTCGAGCACGGCGACATCGTGCACGTGGCCGGCAAGGTCGATCCGATCTCGGACATCGAAACCATCGACACCGAGCTGGCGCTGGCCGACCTGGACAGTGTCGAGAAGGCGCTGAACCGTGCCGAGCGTGCGGCCAAGGGCGGCGACAAGGACGCAGCGGCGCGCAAGCCGGTGCTGGCCAAGCTGCAGGCGGCGCTGTCGGATGGCAAGGCTGGCCGTTCGGTGGGCCTGGACGACGAAGAGAAGGCGCTGGTCCGTGACCTGTTCCTGCTGACCCTGAAGCCGGTGATGTACATCGCCAACGTGCTGGAAGACGGTTTCGAGAACAACCCGCACCTGGAAGCCGTGCGCGCGCATGCCGCCGCCGAAGGCGCGCAGGTGGTGCCGGTGTCGGCCGCGATCGAAGAAGAGCTGTCCCAGCTCGACGACGAAGACCGCGATACCTTCCTGGCGGACCTGGGCCTGAGCGAGCCGGGCCTGAACCGCGTGATCAACGCGGCCTACAGCCTGCTGGGCCTGCAGACCTACTTCACCGCAGGCGTGAAGGAAGTCCGCGCGTGGACCGTGCGCAAGGGCGCCACCGCTCCGCAGGCTGCCGCGGTCATCCACACCGACTTCGAGAAGGGCTTCATCCGCGCCGAAACCATCGCGTATGACGACTTCATCAAGTACAAGGGCGAAGCCGGTGCCAAGGAAGCCGGTCGCCTGCGCCTGGAAGGCAAGGAGTACCGCGTGCAGGAGGGCGACATCCTGCACTTCCGCTTCAACGTCTGATCCCATCGCACGTTGATGCTACGCAAACGCCCCGCCCCGAGCGGGGCGTTTGCGTTTCCGGGGTGGATAAAAAAACGCCACGCTGCGAAACGCTTGCGGCGTGACGTTCGCCGGCACTTGTCCACAGCAAACTCCCATCGCTTTCCACGCCTGGTGTGGAAAACCATGCGACGTCCTGTAGATCCGAGCCCTTGCTCGGCTGATGCCAGCCGGAGCCGAGCATGGGCTCGGCTCTACAGGTGCTTGCCCGCGCGACGTGGATAAAGTTTCACCATGCCTCGAAACCCCTGCGCTGCAAAGCTCGTGCCCACTTGTCCACACCTAGTTCCCACTGCTTTCCACGTCCGGTGTGGAAAACAATCGGGGACGTGGACAAAAAAACACCATGCGTGGAAACACCTGCGGTGCAATGTTCCCACCCACTTGTCCACACCTAGTTCCCATCGCTTTCCACGTGGGGTGTGGAAAACCCGAGCCAGCGCCGCAAACAACAAGGCCCGCCAATGGCGGGCCCCGTCGTCCACGTCCTGCGTAACCGCGCTTACAATGCGCTGCCACCGAACTTGTGGGTGTACTGCAGGTTGATGGTGCGGCCGACGCTGTCGAACCAGGACACGTCGTAATACGGATACGCGGTGTAGGTGGCGTCCTTCGGCGGCATCTTGTTGAAGACGTTCACCACCGACAGCGACAGGCGCGCGTGGTCGTCGAAGCGGTACTGCAGCGACGCGTTGTAGCGGTAGGTCGCCTTGATGTACGGGCTGTCACCGCTGTCCCACTTGAATACCTGGTCGTAGCTGTCCGAGGTCGGCAGCTTGCCCAGGCGCGAACCATAGACCGTGGCCGACCACGCCTCCTTCTCCCAGGTCACGCTCAGGCTGGTCTTGGTACGCGGGATGTCGAAGTTGCTGTTGACCGCGAACTGGTCCTGGATCGGATCACCGGGGTAGCGCTGGAAATCGTGCTTCTTCACCCAGGTGTGGGTGCCGTTGAGGATGAAATCACCAATGCCGGTCTGCAGGCGGTAGCGCAGTCCGACGTCGATGCCGGAGGTCGACTCGCGGGCGACGTTGATCGGGGCGACGCGCACGCCGTACAGGCGGCCATCACTGGTGCGGGTGATGCGGTCGAGCGCGTCCACGCAGGTCGGCGAGTTGATGTCGGCAGTACCCAGGCGGCAGTTCGCTTCACTGGCCAGTATCGTGCGCACGTCCATGTCCTGCACCTGCTTGCGCATGTCGATGTCGAACCAGTCCACCGACAGGTCCAGGCCGATCGCCGGCGACCAGACGAAGCCGGCGCTCCACGAGGTGCTGGTTTCCGGGTCGAGCTGACGGTTGCCGGTGCGGCTGCGGATCAGGTTGTGCTCGTAGTCGGAACAGTCGGCGGCATCGTCGGCGCGGCAGCTGTACAGGTCCACGGCGCTGGTCTCGTCGTTGCCCGGGCCGGCGAACACGTAGTGCAGATCCGGCGCGCGGAACGCGGTGCCATACGAACCACGTACCAGCAGGGTGTCGATCGGGCGCCATTCCAGGCCGCCGCTCCAGGTCGCCTTGCCGATGGTGTGGCCGGAATAGCGGTACTGGTCGTAGCGGCCGGCCACGCTCAGGTTGACCGTCTCGTGCAGCGGCATGCGCAGCTCGGCCGCCGTGGCCCAGCGGTTGCGCGAACCGTTGCCGTCCGAATCCTTCCAGCTGTAGTAGTAGTACTGGGTCGCCAGCGGATCGGGATTCAGCGAGTACGCCTGCTGGCCCACTTCCACGGTCGCGGCGAAGCCGGCGTCACCGCCCGGCAGGCCGAACAGCGCGGAATTGGTCAGCGTGAACGCGGCCGTCTCGGTCCGCGACTTCGGGGTGTAAGTGGTACGCGCCGCGATCGAGTCGTACTCGGCGCGGGTCAGTGGCCGGTACAGGCGTGACGGATCGGCGTTGTAGATCGGGAAACCGTCGTCGTCCACGCCCAGCTGCGGGCCCAGGAACAGGTCATTGGCCTTGGCGGCGATGATCTGTGCCCAGCTGATCCGCGACTGGTACTGCGAATGGCTCAATGCTGCCTCGTAGTCCCAGTTGCCGGCCAGATTGCCCTTGAAGCCGGTAGTCACGCTGAAGGTCTTCTGCGTGCTGCGCACCATCGCATTGCGCAGGCCACCCATTTCCTCGGGGGAGAACTGGCGCTGCCAGAACTCGATCTCGCCGGTGGCCTGGTTGTTGAAATAGCCCGACTCATCGCCATTGGCGTCCATGCGGCCCCACTTGGTGACGTCGCGCATCAGCGACATCGTGTGGTAGCCCAGCTGCACATCGGCGAACCACTGCTGGCCGTTGTCGAAGTCGTAGCTCAGCGAGGCGTAGCCATTGGCGCCGCGACGCTTGCTGAGGATGGTGCCGTAGCCGATCGAGCTGTCGCTGCCGCAGTAGTAGCCGTAGCGCGGGCGGTACGCGCGGTAGGTGCTGCCCTGGTTCTGCCCGGCCAGCGCTTCGCAGGTGGCCGTACCCGGATCCAGGTAGTCGTCGTTGTAGTCCGTGCGCAGGTAAGCGCGGCGGGCGATGCGCGAGCCCTCGGTGGGGCCGTCCTGAGTCGAATCCTGGATGTCGCGCTCGTACGCCCACAGCGGGCTCTGCGACTGCAGCTCGACGCTGTACACCGCGTTGAAATTGCCGCGGCTGAAACCGCTGGCCAGGCTCATGTCGAACGAGTCGCCACCGCCTTCGCTGGTGGTGCCCATGCGCATGTCGATCGTGGTGCCGTCGGCCTTCTTCTTCAGGATGAAGTTGACCACGCCGGCGATCGCGTCCGAGCCGTAGATGGCCGAGGCGCTGCCGGTCAGCACTTCGATGCGCTCGATCATCCCCAACGGGATGTTGGAGACATCGGTGAAGTTGCTGCGGCCCTTGAACGGCATCGGGAAGTCGGCGATGCGGCGGCCATTGACCAGCACCAGCGTGTGATTCGGGCCCAGGCCGCGCAGGTCCACCTGCTGGGCGCCCGGCGAGAAGTCAGCGCCACTGGAGGACTGCTGGCTCTGGGTCTCCCCCCCGTTCTGGGTCATCGCGCGCAGCACGTCCGGCACGGTGGTAAAGCCGCTGGAGCGGATCTGCTCGGCGCTGATCACCGTGATCGGGGCGGGGCCTTCGACCTGGGCGCGCGGAATGCGCGAACCGGTGACCTGCACCGCGTCCAGTTGTTGCACCGAAGAGGAAGCCGGTGCCTGGGCCGCCGCGGAAGCAGCCACGCCCATCAACGCCAGCTGGATCGACCACGCCATCGCCTTTCTACGCATGAGGAATTCTCGGAAATGAAGCCGGCCCGCAGAGGAGGGGCCCTGTCCCCCATTCAGATTTCCGGAATGGGCGCGCGCATTTAACGCCTTTTTCATGCCCTTGACTACTGGATCCCTATCTGGCAAAGAGTGAAAACGCTTGCAAGTCGATTTTGTTCAGGGAGATCAAGATGCGACGCCTCCATCGGACCCTGCGTGCCCCCTTCGCCTGGCTGGCGCTGCTGGTGTTGGCCGTGCCGTTGGCCGCCCTTGCGCAGGACCTGCAGGGCCCGGGCTTCGCCTACTACGAAGCCGGGGATCTCGACGCACCCCGGCCCGGTCCGCGCGCGCCGGCCATGATGCTGATGGGCGGTGGCGAATGGGTGCCGGACGCCTTCCATTGGTGGCTGAAGCAGGCTGGCAATGGCCGCGTGCTGATCCTGCGCGCTTCTGGCAGTGACGAACTGCAGGACCGCCTGTATCGCGAGATCGGCGGGGCCACCGCAGTGCAGACGCTGGTGTTCGACAATCGCCGTGGTGCCGATGATCCCGCGGTGCTGCGCGTGGTGGCTGCAGCCGATGCCATCTTCATCGCCGGCGGCGACCAGTCCCGCTACATCCGCTTCTGGAAGGGCACCGCGCTCAACCGCGCGCTCAACGCCCATGTGCGCGCCGGCAAGCCGATTGCCGGTACCAGCGCTGGGCTCGCCATCCTCGGTGGCTATGCCTACGGCGCGATGGACGGCGGCAGCATCACCTCCGCCGGTGCGCTGGCCGACCCGATGGGCAGTGCGGTGACCATGGACAGTGGCTTCCTGCAGATGCCCTACCTGCAGCGCGTGGTCACCGACACCCACTTCGACAAGCGCGATCGGCTCGGCCGCCTGATCGTGTTCGTGGCGCGCGCTGCCCAGGACAGTGGCAACCCCGACATCGTCGGCATCGGCGTCGACGAAGACACTGCCCTGTGCGTGGAGCCCGATGGCCAGGCACAGGTCTACAGTGCTGACGGCGAGGGCAAGGTCTGGGTGGTCAGCCCCGGCCGCGATGCCGACCGCCTGGTCGAAGGTGAGCCGCTGCGCTTCCACGCGGTGCCGGTAACGGTGGTCGCCAGCGGCGGCCGCATGCGCCTGGATGACTTCCAGGCCGAGGCCGACTACCAGGCCGTGGCCGACGTCAGCGACGGCGAGATCGAAGTCATCCGCCAGTGACCCGGCGATCCTGTGGCCACGCATGGGATGCTGTAGAGCCGAGCCCGCGCTCGGCTGCCTTTCAACCGAGGCATCAGCCGAGCATGGGCTCGGCTCTACGATGATGCCTCCCTTGCCCACCTGCTGGAGACGTACCCGATGAAACTGCGCCTGGCGCTGTCCGCACTGTTGTCCCTGCCCACGCTTGTCCAGGCTGCACCGACGGCTTCGCCGCTGCTGGTCATCCACGGCGGCGCTGGCGTCGAGCGCAAGGACCTGTCGCCGGCCGAGGAAAAGGCCGCACGTGACGCGCTGCGGGCGGCCCTGTTGAAGGGGCATGCGGAGCTGGCAGCGGGTCGCCCCGCGCTGGCCGCTGTCACCGCCGCGATCACCGTGCTGGAGGACGATCCCACCTTCAACGCCGGCAAGGGCGCGGTGTTCACCCACGACGGCCACAACGAGCTGGATGCGGCCGTCATGGACGGCGCGAACCAGGCGGCGGGCGCGGTGGCGGGCGTGCAGCGGGTGCGCAACCCGATCCTGCTGGCGCAGACCGTGATGCAGAAGTCCAGGCATGTGATGATGGTCGGGCAGGGCGCCGAAGCCTTCGCGGTCGAGCAGGGCATTTCTCTGGTCGATCCCTCCTATTTCCGTACGGAAAAGCGCTGGCAGCAGCTGCAGCGTGCACTGAAGGAAGAGGCCGGCGGCCAGGCGCATGCCGATCTGGAGACCGCAAAGCACTTCGGGACCGTTGGTGCAGTCGCATTGGATGCACAGGGGCACCTGGCCGCTGGTACCTCCACCGGTGGCATGACCAACAAGCGCTATGGGCGCGTGGGTGATTCGCCGATCATCGGCGCCGGTACCTGGGCTGACGCGCGATGTGCGGTGTCTGGCACCGGCTGGGGCGAGTACTACATCCGTACTGCCGCCGCGCACGAGATCTGCGCGCGCATGCGTTACCAGGGGCAGAGCCCGGAGCAGGCCGGCAAAGGCGTGATCAACGAGACGATTCCGCAGATGGGCGGCGATGGCGGTGCGATCGTGCTCGGCGCAGATGGAAAAATGGCCACGCCGTTCAATACCCAGGGCATGTATCGGGGCTGGATTGGCGGCGACGGTGTCCCTCATGTCGCAATTTTCGCCAGCGAGACCCTGCCGCTCCCCGGGCAATAACCTTGCGTATCAATGGGTTTGCGACAGCGTGTGAAAAAAGTGGAAAAAAGCGTTGACAGCCCCCCGTCCCATCAGCAGAATAAGCGGCTCACCACCACACACCGCAACGCTTCGGCGGCAACGGAATGGGGTGGTAAGGAGGGATACCCAAGCGGCCAACGGGGGCAGACTGTAAATCTGCTGGCTTACGCCTTCGGTGGTTCGAATCCACCTCCCTCCACCAGTTTCACGTTGTGACATTCCCGGCGCGGGAGTAGTTCAATGGTAGAACCTCAGCCTTCCAAGCTGATGGTGCGGGTTCGATTCCCGTCTCCCGCTCCATTGAATGAACTTTGAATATTATCGAGTTCATGTCATAATGCAAAACTCGGCTCACGTAGCTCAGTCGGTAGAGCACTTCCTTGGTAAGGAAGAGGTCGAAGGTTCGATTCCTTTCGTGAGCACCATCTTAAGCATCACCTCTCAGACGAATTCGAGATAAGCAGCCATGGCCAAGGGTAAGTTCGAGCGCACCAAGCCGCACGTCAATGTCGGCACCATCGGTCACGTCGACCACGGCAAGACCACGCTGACCGCCGCACTGACCAAGATCGGTGCCGAGCGCTTCGGTGGCGAGTTCAAGGACTACTCCTCGATCGACGCCGCGCCGGAAGAAAAGGCTCGTGGTATCACGATCTCGACCGCGCACGTCGAATACGAATCCCCGATCCGTCACTACGCCCACGTTGACTGCCCGGGCCACGCTGACTACGTCAAGAACATGATCACCGGTGCCGCCCAGATGGATGGCGCGATCCTGGTGTGCTCGGCCGCTGACGGCCCGATGCCGCAGACCCGCGAGCACATCCTGCTGTCGCGTCAGGTCGGCGTGCCGTACATCGTCGTGTTCCTGAACAAGGCCGACATGGTTGACGACGCCGAGCTGCTCGAGCTGGTCGAGATGGAAGTGCGTGAACTGCTGAGCAAGTACGAGTTCCCGGGCGACGACACCCCGATCATCGCCGGTTCGGCCCGCCTGGCGCTGGAAGGCGACCAGAGCGACATTGGCGTGCCGGCCATCCTGAAGCTGGTCGATGCCCTGGACAGCTGGATTCCGGAGCCGGAGCGTGCGATCGACAAGCCGTTCCTGATGCCGGTGGAAGACGTGTTCTCGATCTCGGGTCGTGGCACCGTGGTGACCGGCCGTATCGAGCGCGGCGTGATCAAGGTCGGCGACGAAATCGAAATCGTCGGCATCCGTCCGGTGCAGAAGACCACCGTGACCGGCGTTGAAATGTTCCGCAAGCTGCTGGACCAGGGTCAGGCAGGCGACAACGCTGGCCTGCTGCTGCGCGGCACCAAGCGTGACGACGTCGAGCGTGGCCAGGTCCTGGCCAAGCCGGGCACGATCAAGCCGCACACCAAGTTCGAAGGCGAAGTCTACGTCCTGTCGAAGGACGAAGGCGGCCGTCACACCCCGTTCTTCAACGGCTACCGTCCGCAGTTCTACTTCCGCACCACCGACATCACCGGCGCAGCTGCACTGCCGGAAGGCGTCGAAATGGTGATGCCGGGTGACAACGTCAAGATGGTCGTCACCCTGATCAACCCGGTGGCAATGGACGAAGGTCTGCGCTTCGCCATCCGCGAAGGTGGCCGTACCGTCGGCGCCGGCGTGGTCTCGAAGATCATCGAGTAAGCCTGCAGTGCCGGTGGTTGCATAGCGCCGCCGGTTACGCGAATGGCGGGCCGGGAACCTCGGTCCGCCTTCGCCGTCTAAGGGAAGGCAAGTTTCAATACGTACGCCAGTAGCTCAATTGGCAGAGCAGCGGTCTCCAAAACCGCAGGTTGGGGGTTCGAGTCCCTCCTGGCGTGCCATCTGCCCACCTTATCCAGCGGCCTGGGCCGCTAAAGCAGACACAGCCGGATGAATAGCAAGATCGAACACTCCAAGGACAACTCCGCCAATGGCGGGGATATCGTCAAGTACGTCGCCGCATCGCTGCTGGTGCTGGCTGGTCTGTTCGTCTGGTTCTGGTTCTCCGCCGACTCCGGTCGCGCCACCCAGCTGGGTGCGTGGGCGGGTCAGCTGCGTGCGTTGGCGGTTGTAGTCGGTCTGGTTGGCGGTATCGGCGTGTTCATGCTGACCGGCAAGGGGCGCGACACCCGCGAATTCCTCTCCGAGTCGCGCTTCGAACTGCGCAAGGTGGTCTGGCCGACGCGCCAGGAAGCCATCCGCATGACCTGGGTCGTGATGGTGGTGGTAACCATTCTCAGCCTGCTGCTGGGTGGGTTCGATTACGTCATTCAGTGGCTGATTCAGCTGTTCCTGAGCCGCTAAGGAGAATTGCATGAAGCGTTGGTACGTCGTTCACGCCTATTCGGGCTTCGAGAAGTCGGTGGCGCAGGCTCTGCGCGATCGCATCGTCCGTGACGGCATGGAAGAGCGCTTCGGCGATGTCCTGGTCCCGACCGAAGAAGTGGTCGAGATGCGCGCTGGCCAGAAGCGCCGCTCCGAGCGCAAGTTCTTCCCGGGTTACGTGCTGGTCCAGATCGAGACCCACGAAGAAGCCGGTATTCCGCGCATCGACAACGAAAGCTGGCACCTGGTCAAGGAAACCCCGCGCGTCATGGGCTTCATCGGCGGCACGGCCGACCGTCCGCTGCCGATCGCCGATTCCGAGGCCGAAGCCATCCTGAACCGCGTTCAGGAAGGCGTCGAGAAGCCGCGTCCGAAGGTGCTGTTCGAGCCGGGCCAGATGGTCCGCGTCACCGACGGCCCGTTCAACGATTTCAATGGCGTCGTCGAAGAGGTCAACTACGAGAAGAGCCGTCTGCGCGTCTCGGTGCTGATCTTCGGCCGTGCCACTCCGGTCGAACTCGAGTTCGGCCAGGTCGAAAAGGCCGTCTGATCCAGTCGTAGAGTCGAGCCATGCTCGACTCCGGACAAGAAACCGGGCTTGGCCCGGTTTCTCTCGTTTACGTGCCGCTTCAGGCATGTGAAGAAAAAACCTGATATAGTGCGCGGCTCCCCGCTGGGAAGCCAGCAGGACGAGGCCGCCGCAAGGTGGCCTTCAGCATGATTTCAAAACGCGATGCCGGGACGCGTGATTCCCGGTCCGATGGGGAGCCTGTTGTCGAAAGGCGCTAGCACCCGGAGAGTACTCACATGGCAAAGAAAGTTGTCGGTTACATCAAGCTGCAGGTGAAGGCCGGTCAGGCCAACCCCTCGCCGCCGGTCGGTCCTGCGCTGGGTCAGCGCGGTCTGAACATCATGGAATTCTGCAAGGCGTTCAACGCTGCCACGCAGAAGCTCGAGCCGGGCCTGCCGGTTCCGGTGATCATCACGGCCTACTCGGACCGTACGTTCACCTTCATCACCAAGAGCACCCCGGCCACCACCCTGCTGAAGAAGGCCGCTGGCATCTCGTCGGGCTCCAAGCGCCCGAACACCGAGAAGGTCGGCAAGGTCACCCGTAAGCAGCTGGAAGAGATCGCCAAGGCGAAGGAACCGGATCTGACTGCCGCCGATCTGGACGCCGCCGTGCGTACCATCGCTGGCTCTGCCCGTTCCATGGGCCTCGTGGTGGAGGGTTAATAAGATGGCACAGACCAAGCGTGAGAAGGCCATCAAGGCCGCCGTCGTTCCGGGTAAGGCATACGCCTTCGAGGACGCGATCAACATCCTGAAGAGCGCCACCAAGGCCAAGTTCGTCGAGTCGATCGACGTCGCTGTGCGCCTGGGCGTCGATGCGAAGAAGTCCGACCAGCAGGTCCGTGGCTCCACCGTGCTGCCGGCCGGTACCGGCAAGTCGGTCCGCGTCGCCGTGTTCGCTCCGGCCGGTGCCAAGGCTGACGAAGCCCTGGCCGCTGGCGCCGAAGCCGTCGGTATGGATGACCTGGCCGAGAAGATGCAGGCCGGCGATCTGAACTACGACGTCGTCATCGCGACCCCGGACGCCATGCGCGTCGTCGGTAAGCTGGGCACCGTGCTGGGCCCGCGCGGCCTGATGCCGAACCCGAAGGTCGGCACCGTTTCCCCGAACCCGGGTGAAGCCGTGAAGAACGCCAAGTCGGGTCAGGTCCGTTACCGCACCGACAAGGCCGGCATCATCCACTGCACCATCGGCAAGGCCGACTTCGCCGAAGACGCGCTGAAGTCGAACCTGACCGCGCTGCTGCTGGACCTGATCAAGGCCAAGCCGGCCACCTCGAAGGGCACCTACCTGCAGAAGGTTTCGGTCAGCTCGACGATGGGCCCGGGCGTCACCGTCGACCAGTCGTCGCTGACCCTGAAGTAATTGTTTCAAGCGGTCACGGTACCTTCGGTGCCGTGACCGTGACATTTGAAGGCATCGCTGGCAGTGCATCGCCCGCGGTAGCCGTCAAAGACCGCAGGCGCGGTCGTGGCAATACCGGCGACGGGCACGGAAGCTCGATCTGGCAAGGAGTCGCCGCCGGAGCAGTCATGAGCGCTTAATCGATTCCCCGGAATCACCCTGCGTAGATGGTGCCCTTCTGGAGTTTTTCTGGTTCACGCACGTCTGGGTTTCCCAGGTTGGCCCACTCCAGGTCTAGAACGGCCCACCCCCGGAACATCATCCCGATGTTCCCGGCGTCCAGGACGGATGCCGCACAGGACCGCACACGGCAGGAGCCGTAAGCGGAGTTCAATAGGAGGAGTGCAATGGCTCTCAATCTGTCCCAGAAGCAAGAAGTAGTCGCCGAGCTGGCAGACGTCGCCGCCAAGGCCCACTCCTTGATCGCAGCCGAATACGCTGGCACCACGGTCGCCCAGATGACCGCGATGCGCAAGCAGGCTCGTGAAACCGGTGTTTTCTTGAAGGTTGTCAAGAACACCCTGGCTTCGCGCGCCGTTGAAGGCACCGAGTTCGCAGTCGCCCAGGACCAGATGGTTGGTCCGCTGCTGTACGCGTTCTCGCTCGAGGAGCCCGGCGCTGCCGGTCGCCTGATCAAGGAAGCCGCCAAGGGCAACGACAAGCTGAAGGCTAAGGTCGTCGCCATCGGTGGCGAAGTGTTCCCGGCAAGCCACGTCGAAGTGCTGGCCTCGCTGCCGACCCGCGACCAGGCCCTGGCCATGCTGGCCCGCGTCCTGACCGAGCCGGTCACGATGTTTGCCCGCGCCATCAAGGCCGTTGGCGAGAAGCAGGGTGGTGGCGACGTCGCCGCCGACGCTGCCGAGCCGGCCGCCGAGACCGCCTGAGTTTCGACTTACCGTGGTTCCTGACGGAACCTCAACCCAGAAAATCATCCAAAGGTATTAATCATGTCCCTTACCAACGAACAGATCGTCGACGCCATCGCCGAGAAGTCCCTGATGGAAGTGATGGAGCTGGTCAAGGCCATCGAAGAGAAGTTCGGCGTCTCCGCCGCTGCTCCGGTTGCCGTGGCTGCTGCCGCTGGCCCGGCTGCTGCTGTTGAAGAGCAGACCGAGTTCACCGTCACCCTGAAGTCGGCCGGCGACAAGAAGGTCGAAGTCATCAAGGCCGTCCGCGCCATCACCGGCCTGGGCCTGAAGGAAGCGAAGGACCTGGCCGAAGCCGGTGGCGTCCTGAAGGAAGGCGCTTCGAAGGACGACGCCGAGAAGATGAAGAAGGACCTGGAAGCTGCTGGCGCGACTGTCGAAGTCAAGTAAGCAGTTACCTTGCATCGTCACCGATTCACGGCGATGCAGCCAAGGCTGGGGGCGTAAGCCCCCGGCCTTTGGTCGTTGTTGCAGTGTTGTAGATCCACGCCGTGCGTGGATGTGAAAAACAGCAGGAAAAAGCCCAACACGGGCTGCGGTCAGACCCCGGCCGGCCAGCGCAGCGCGCGGCAGCGGGGGAGTGGATGCAGACGAGTTGGCAGTTGGAAGTAGCGGGAGAAGGCGTGCTGGTGCCGGCAATACCAGCGACTTCCAACTGACAATTTCAAGTTCCCTTCGGATCGTGGGCGCACGATCCGCACAACAAGGTGGAAGACCTCATGACGTCCTATTCGTTCACCGAAAAAAAGCGTATCCGCAAGGATTTCGGCAAGCAGCGCTCGATTCTCGAAGTGCCGTTCCTGCTCGCCATCCAGGTGGATTCCTATCGTGAATTCCTGCAGGAAAACGTCGATCCGGCCAAGCGCACGGACCACGGCCTGCACGCTGCGCTGAAGTCGGTCTTCCCGATCGCCAGCTACAGCGGCAATGCCGCCCTGGAATACGTCGGCTACAAGCTGGGCGAACCGGTCTTCGACGAGCGTGAGTGCCGCCAGCGTGGCATGAGCTACGGCGCCCCGCTGCGCGTGACCGTGCGCCTGGTGATCTACGACCGTGAGTCGTCGACCAAGGCCATCAAGTACGTGAAGGAGCAGGAGGTCTATCTGGGCGAAATCCCGCTGATGACCGAGAACGGCACCTTCATCGTCAACGGCACCGAGCGCGTCATCGTCTCGCAGCTGCACCGCTCGCCGGGTGTGTTCTTCGACCACGACCGTGGCAAGACCCACAGCTCGGGCAAGCTGCTGTACAGCGCCCGCATCATTCCTTACCGCGGTTCCTGGCTGGACTTCGAGTTCGACCCGAAGGACGCGCTGTTCACCCGTATCGACCGCCGCCGCAAGCTGCCGGTGTCGATCCTGCTGCGCGCGCTTGGCTACAGCAACGAAGAGATGCTGGCCGAGTTCTTCGAGATCAACACCTTCCACATCAACCCGGATGAAGGCGTCCAGCTGGAGCTGGTGCCGGAGCGCCTGCGTGGCGAAACCCTGGGCTTTGACCTCGCCGACGGCGACAAGGTCATCGTGGAAGCCGGCAAGCGCATCACCGCGCGCCACATCAAGCAGCTGGAAGCCTCGGGCATCGCCGCCCTGGCCGTGCCGGACGACTACATCGTCGGCCGCATCCTGTCGCACGACGTGGTCGACGCCTCGACCGGCGAACTGCTGGCCCAGGCCAATGACGAGATCACCGACGAGCAGCTGCAGGCCTTCCGCAAGGCTGGCGTGGATGCCGTGGGCACCCTGTGGGTGAACGATCTGGATCGTGGCCCGTACCTGTCCAACACCCTGCGCATCGACCCGACCAAGACCCAGCTGGAAGCCCTGGTCGAGATCTACCGCATGATGCGTCCGGGCGAGCCGCCGACCAAGGATGCCGCGCAGAACCTGTTCCACAACCTGTTCTTCACCTTCGAGCGCTACGACCTGTCCGCGGTCGGCCGCATGAAGTTCAACCGTCGCGTGGGCCGCAAGGAAACCACCGGCGAAGCCGTGCTGTACGACCGCAAGTACTACGGTGAGCGCAACGACGAAGAGTCCAAGCGCCTGGTCGCCGCCCATGGCGACAGCTCCGACATCCTGGACGTGATCAAGGTCCTGACCGAGATCCGCAACGGTCGCGGCGTGGTCGACGATATCGACCACCTGGGCAACCGTCGCGTGCGTTCGGTCGGTGAAATGGCCGAGAACGTGTTCCGCGTGGGCCTGGTCCGCGTCGAGCGCGCGGTCAAGGAGCGCCTGTCGATGGCCGAGTCGGAAGGCCTGACTCCGCAGGAACTGATCAACGCCAAGCCGGTCGCCGCTGCCATCAAGGAGTTCTTCGGCTCCTCGCAGCTGTCGCAGTTCATGGACCAGAACAACCCGCTGTCGGAAGTGACCCACAAGCGTCGCGTCTCGGCCCTGGGCCCGGGCGGCCTGACCCGTGAGCGCGCCGGCTTCGAAGTGCGTGACGTGCACCCGACCCATTACGGCCGCGTCTGCACCATCGAAACCCCGGAAGGCCCGAACATCGGCCTGATCAACTCGCTGGCCGTGTACGCCCGCACCAACCAGTACGGTTTCCTTGAGACCCCGTACCGCAAGGTCGTGGACGGCAAGGTCTATGACGAAGTCGAGTTCCTGTCGGCGATCGAAGAAAACGAGTACGTCATTGCGCAGGCCAACGCCCTGACCAATGCCGACAGCATGCTGACCGAGCAGTTCGTTCCGTGCCGCTTCCAGGGCGAATCGCTGCTGAAGCCGCCGGCAGAAGTCCACTTCATGGACGTCTCGCCGATGCAGACCGTGTCGATCGCGGCCGCGCTGGTTCCGTTCCTGGAGCACGATGACGCCAACCGCGCACTGATGGGCGCCAACATGCAGCGTCAGGCCGTGCCGACCCTGCGTGCGCAGAAGCCGCTGGTCGGTACCGGCATCGAGCGCGCCGTGGCCCGTGACTCCGGTGTGACCGTGAACGCCCGTCGTGGTGGCGAGATCGTGCAGATCGACGCCGCCCGCATCGTGGTCAAGGTCAACGAGGAAGAGATCGTTGGCGCCACCGACGCAGGCGTGGACATCTACAACCTGGTCAAGTACACCCGTTCGAACCAGAACACCTGCATCAACCAGCGTCCGCTGGTCCAGGTGGGTGACGTCATCGCCCGCGGCGACGTGCTGGCCGACGGTCCGTCCACCGACATCGGCGAACTGGCCCTGGGCCAGAACATGCTGATCGCGTTCATGCCGTGGAACGGCTACAACTTCGAAGACTCCATCCTGCTCTCCGAGCGCGTGGTGGAAGAGGATCGTTACACCACGATCCACATCGAAGAGCTGACCTGCGTTGCGCGTGACACCAAGCTGGGGCCGGAGGAAATCTCCGCCGACATCCCGAACGTCTCCGAGCAGGCGCTGAACCGCCTGGACGAGAGCGGCGTGGTGTACATCGGTGCCGAAGTCCGCGCCGGCGACATCATGGTCGGCAAGGTCACCCCGAAGGGCGAAAGCCAGCTGACCCCGGAAGAGAAGCTGCTGCGCGCGATCTTCGGCGAGAAGGCTTCGGACGTTAAGGACAGCTCGCTGCGCGTTCCGCCGGGCATGGACGGCACCGTCATCGACGTGCAGGTCTTCACCCGCGACGGCATCGAGAAGGACAAGCGCGCCCGCCAGATCGAAGAGTCTGAAATCAAGCGCGTCAAGAAGGACTTCGACGACCAGTTCCGCATCCTGGAAGCGGCCATCTACATGCGTCTGCGTTCGCAGATCGTGGGCAAGGTGGTCAACGGTGGCGCTGGCCTGAAGAAGGGTGACGTGATCACCGACGCCTTCCTGGATGGCCTGAAGAAGGCTGACTGGTTCGCTCTGCGCATGAAGGACGAGGACGCTTCGGAAGCCATCGAGCGCGCGCAGAAGCAGATCCAGGCGCACGAGAAGGAATTCGAGCGTCGCTTCGCCGACAAGCGCGGCAAGATCACCGCCGGCGACGACCTCGCCCCGGGCGTGCTGAAGATGGTCAAGGTGTTCCTGGCCGTGAAGCGCCGCATCCAGCCGGGCGACAAGATGGCAGGCCGCCACGGCAACAAGGGTGTGGTCTCCAACGTGGTGCCGGTCGAGGACATGCCGTACATGGCCTCGGGCGAGACCGTGGACATCGTGCTGAACCCGCTGGGCGTGCCGTCGCGTATGAACATCGGCCAGATCCTGGAAGTGCACCTGGGCTGGGCCGCCAAGGGCCTGGGTCGCAAGATCCAGGCGATGATGGAGGCCCAAGCCGCCGTTGCCGACCTGCGCAAGTTCCTGGACGACATCTACAACCACGACGACACCAACGTGGCCAACCGTGTCGACCTGTCGCAGTTCAGCGACGAGGAACTGCTGCGTCTGGCCCGCAACCTGACCGACGGCGTGCCGATGGCCACTCCGGTGTTCGACGGCGCCACCGAAGCGGAAATCAAGCGCATGCTGGAACTGGCCGACCTGCCGAGCAGTGGCCAGACCCAGCTGTACGACGGCCGCACCGGTGAAGCGTTCGATCGCCACACCACCGTGGGTTACATGCACTACCTGAAGCTGAACCACCTGGTCGACGACAAGATGCACGCCCGTTCGACCGGTCCGTACTCGCTCGTCACCCAGCAGCCGCTGGGCGGCAAGGCGCAGTTCGGCGGCCAGCGCTTCGGTGAAATGGAAGTCTGGGCGCTGGAAGCCTACGGCGCGGCCTACACCCTGCAGGAAATGCTGACGGTGAAGTCCGATGACGTGCAGGGCCGCAACCAGATGTACAAGAACATCGTCGACGGTGAGCACGAGATGGTCGCGGGCATGCCGGAATCCTTCAACGTGCTCGTGAAGGAAATCCGCTCGCTGGCTATCAACATGGAACTGGAAGACAACTGATCCATGCCGGCGCGGCGGTCCGCCGCCGCGCCGCTGGCAGTGAACTGAAAGCCCATCGACACAGCATTCCTCCTTCTGGAGAACACCATGAAAGACCTGCTCAACCTCTTCAACCAGCAGCGCCAGACGCTGGACTTCGACGCGATCAAGATCGCGCTGGCTTCGCCGGACCTGATCCGTTCGTGGTCCTTCGGCGAAGTGAAGAAGCCGGAAACCATCAACTACCGTACCTTCAAGCCGGAACGCGACGGCCTGTTCTGCGCCGCCATCTTCGGCCCGGTGAAGGACTACGAGTGCCTGTGCGGCAAGTACAAGCGCATGAAGCACCGCGGCGTGGTCTGCGAAAAGTGCGGCACCGAAGTGACCCTGGCCAAGGTGCGTCGCGAGCGCATGGGCCACATCGACCTGGCCTCGCCGGTCGCGCACATCTGGTTCCTGAAGTCGCTGCCGTCGCGCATCGGCCTGATGCTGGACATGACCCTGCGCGACATCGAGCGCGTGCTGTACTTCGAAGCCTACGTGGTGACCGAGCCGGGCCTGACCGCCCTGGAACGCCGCCAGCTGCTGACCGAAGAACAGTACCTGCAGGCCCGCCAGGAGCACGGTGACGACTTCGACGCCGCCATGGGCGCCGAGGCCGTGTACGAACTGCTGCGCACCATCGACCTGCAGTCGGAAATGACCCGCCTGCGCGAGGAAATCGCCGCTACCGGTTCGGAAACCAAGCTCAAGCGCCTCACCAAGCGCATCAAGCTGATCGAAGCCTTCCTGGAATCGGGCAACCGTCCGGAATGGATGGTCATGACCGTGCTGCCGGTGCTGCCGCCGGACCTGCGTCCGCTGGTCCCGCTGGATGGCGGCCGCTTCGCGACCTCCGACCTGAACGACCTGTACCGCCGCGTCATCAACCGCAACAACCGCCTGCGCCGCCTGCTCGAACTGAGCGCGCCGGACATCATCGTGCGCAATGAAAAGCGCATGCTGCAGGAATCGGTCGATGCGCTGCTGGACAACGGCCGTCGTGGCCGTGCCATCACCGGCACCAACAAGCGCCCGCTGAAGTCGCTGGCCGACATGATCAAGGGCAAGCAGGGTCGCTTCCGCCAGAACCTGCTCGGCAAGCGCGTCGACTACTCGGGCCGTTCGGTCATCGTGGTCGGTCCGTACCTGCGCCTGCACCAGTGCGGCCTGCCGAAGAAGATGGCGCTCGAGCTGTTCAAGCCGTTCGTCTTCGCCAAGCTGCAGCGTCGTGGCCTGGCCACCACCATCAAGGCTGCCAAGAAGCTGGTCGAGCGCGAAGAAGCCGAAGTCTGGGACATCCTGGAAGAGGTCATCCGCGAGCATCCGGTGATGCTGAACCGTGCGCCGACCCTGCACCGTCTGGGCATCCAGGCGTTCGAGCCGGTGCTGATCGAAGGCAAGGCCATCCAGCTGCATCCGCTGGTCTGCACCGCGTTCAACGCCGACTTCGACGGTGACCAGATGGCCGTCCACGTGCCGCTCTCGCTGGAAGCCCAGCTGGAAGCGCGTGCGCTGATGATGTCCACCAACAACATCCTGTCGCCGGCCAACGGCGAGCCGATCATTGTGCCGTCGCAGGACGTCGTGCTGGGTCTGTACTACATGACCCGCTCGCTGGAAAACAAGAAGGGCGAGGGCATGGCCTTCGCCAACATCGCCGAAGTCAAGCGTGCCTATGACAACCGCGTGGTGGAACTGCACGCCAAGGTCAAGGTCCGCATCACCGAGGTGGTGACCGACGAAGACGGCAACAAGCAGAACAAGACCTCGATCGTGGACACCACGATCGGTCGCGCCCTGCTGGCTGAAATCCTGCCGGAAGGCCTGCCGTTCGCGCTGGCCAATGTTGAGCTGACCAAGAAGAACATCAGCCGCCTGATCAACTCCAGCTACCGCCAGCTGGGCCTGAAGGACACGGTCGTGTTCGCCGACAAGCTGATGTACACCGGCTTCGCCTATGCGACCCGCGCCGGCGTCTCCATCGGCATCGACGACATGCTGATCCCGGACGAGAAGAAGGGCATCCTCACCGAGGCCGAAGCCGAAGTGCTGGAAATCCAGGAGCAGTACCAGTCGGGCCTGGTCACCGCCGGCGAGCGCTACAACAAGGTGGTCGACATCTGGTCGCGCACCAACGAGCGCATCGCCAAGGCGATGATGGACACCATCGGTACCGAGAAGGTGGTCAACGCCAAGGGTGAGACCATCGACCAGAAGTCGATGAACTCGCTGTACATCATGGCCGACTCCGGTGCGCGTGGTTCGCAGGCGCAGATCCGTCAGCTGGCCGGCATGCGCGGCCTGATGGCCCGTCCGGATGGCTCGATCATCGAGACGCCCATCAAGGCGAACTTCCGCGAAGGCCTGAACGTGCAGGAGTACTTCAACTCCACCCACGGTGCCCGTAAGGGTCTGGCCGATACCGCGCTGAAGACCGCGAACTCGGGTTACCTGACCCGTCGTCTGGTCGACGTCGCGCAGGACGTGGTGATCACCGAGGTGGATTGCGGTACCACCGAAGGCCTGATCATGACCCCGATCGTGGAAGGCGGCGACGTGGTCGAGCCGCTGAAGGACCGCGTGCTGGGTCGCGTGGTTGCCGAGGACGTGTTCCTGCCGGGCAACGACGAAGATCCGATCGTCACCCGCAACACCCTGCTGGACGAAGCCTGGGTTGCCAAGCTGGAAGATGCCGGCGTGCAGACCATCAAGGTCCGCTCGACCATCTCCTGCGAATCGGCCTTCGGTGTCTGCTCGCGCTGCTACGGCCGCGATCTGGCCCGTGGTCACCTGGTCAACATCGGTGAAGCGGTCGGCGTCATCGCCGCCCAGTCCATCGGTGAGCCGGGTACCCAGCTGACCATGCGTACGTTCCACATCGGTGGTGCGGCGTCGCGAGCTGCTGCGGTCGACAACATCACCGTCAAGACCACCGGCTCGGTCAAGTTCAGCAACCTCAAGTCCGTCGAGCATGCCAACGGCTCGCTGGTGGCAGTGTCGCGCTCGGGCGAAATCTCGGTGCTCGATGCCCACGGCCGTGAGCGTGAGCGTTACAAGCTGCCGTACGGTGCGACCATCACGTCCAAGGACGGTGATGCGATCAAGGCGGGCCAGACCGTGGCCAACTGGGATCCGCATAACCACCCGATCGTGTCGGAAGTGGCCGGCTTCATCCGCTTCATCGACTTCGTCGACGGCATCACCGTCATCGAGAAGACCGACGAGCTGACCGGCCTTGCTTCGCGCGAAATCACCGATCCGAAGCGTCGTGGTACCCAGGCCAAGGATCTGCGCCCGATCGTGCGCATCGTCGACGCCAAGGGCAACGACCTGTCGATTCCGGGCACCGACCTGCCGGCGCAGTACCTGCTGCCGCCGCGTTCGATCGTCAACCTGCAGGACGGCGCTGCCGTCGGCGTGGGTGACGTGGTCGCCAAGATTCCGCAGGAAGCGTCGAAGACCCGCGACATCACCGGTGGTCTGCCGCGCGTGGCCGATCTGTTCGAAGCGCGCAAGCCGAAGGATCCGGCGGTGCTGGCCGAGCGTTCGGGCATCATCAGCTTCGGCAAGGACACCAAGGGCAAGCAGCGCCTGATCATCAAGGACACCGATGGTTCGGAGCACGAAGAGCTGATTCCGAAGTACCGCCAGGTCATCGTGTTCGAAGGCGAGCATGTCACCAAGGGTGAAACCATCGTGGACGGCGAGCCGAGCCCGCAGGACATCCTGCGCCTGCTGGGTGTCGAACCGTTGGCGGCCTACCTGGTGAAGGAAATCCAGGACGTGTACCGCCTGCAGGGCGTGAAGATCAACGACAAGCACATCGAGGTGATCACCCGCCAGATGCTGCGCAAGGTCGAGATCACCGACCAGGGCAGCAGCAAGTTCCTGAACGGCGAGCAGGTGGAGCGTCAGCGCGTTATCGAGGAGAATGCGCGCCTGTCGACCCGCAACGAGCTGCCGGCGCACTTCGATCCGGTCCTGCTGGGTATCACCAAGGCCTCGCTGGCGACCGAATCGTTCATCTCGGCCGCGTCGTTCCAGGAAACCACCCGCGTGCTGACCGAAGCGGCCGTCCGCGGTACCAAGGACAACCTGCGCGGTCTGAAGGAAAACGTGATCGTGGGCCGCCTGATCCCGGCCGGTACCGGTCTGTCGTACCACAGCAGCCGCCGCCGCGGCGCTTCGGGTCTGACCGACTCGGAGATGCAGGCCCTGACCGGCACCCCGGCTGCAGTCGAGGCTCCGGCCGTTGAAGCTGAAGCTGAACAGGCGTCCGGCGAAGAATGAGGTATCCGGTCCGGCCGCAAGGCCGGACCACCCCGTCGGTTCATCGACGGGTAGGGAAAGGGCAGGGGAGGTCGTCCGCGATCGCCCCGGCCAACCTGAACGGGGTACATGGAGGCCCCCCAGTAACGTTCCAGGATCAGGAACGGGCTTGACAGGAGGCGTTTGACTGCTTTCCTGACGGGTTGCTACAATCGTCTGTCTCAGCAGGCCAGAATTTTGGCCTGCTTTAACATTTCCGCATCTCTGGTCGGATTTTCCGGCCACCAATCAGAAGAACCTACTGATGGCGACGATCAACCAGCTGGTCCGCAAGCCGCGGCAAGCGACCACCTACAAGAGTGCCTCGCCGGCGCTCGACAAGTGCCCGCAGCGCCGTGGCGTCTGCACCCGTGTCTACACCACCACTCCGAAGAAGCCGAACTCGGCTCTGCGCAAGGTTGCCAAGGTCCGCCTGACCAACCAGGAAGAAGTGATTTCCTACATCGGTGGTGAAGGCCACAACCTGCAGGAGCACTCCGTGGTCCTGATCCGCGGCGGTCGCGTCAAGGACCTGCCGGGTGTGCGTTACCACACCGTTCGTGGCTCGCTCGACGCCGCCGGCGTTGCCAAGCGTCGCCAGGCCCGTTCCAAGTACGGCGCCAAGCGTCCGAAGGCATAAGGAGAGAGCACTATGTCGCGTAAGGGTAATACTCCGCAGCGTTCCGTCCTGCCCGATCCGAAGCACGGAAGCGAAACCATCGCCCGCTTCATCAACATGGTCATGCAGAGCGGCAAGAAGTCCGTCGCCGAAAAGATCGTGTACGGCGCCATGGACGTGATCACCGAGAAGAACAGCAGCGCCAACGCCATTGAGCTGGTGCAGAAGGCTCTGGACAACGTCGCTCCGGCGGTCGAAGTCAAGTCGCGCCGCGTCGGTGGTGCCACCTACCAGGTGCCGGTCGAAGTGCGTTCGTCGCGCAAGATGGCTCTGGCCATGCGCTGGCTGATCGACTCCGCGCGCAAGCGTGGTGAGAACACCATGCCGAAGAAGCTGGCTGCTGAACTGATCGACGCCTCGGAAAACCGTGGCGGCGCCATCAAGAAGCGCGAAGAAACCCACCGCATGGCCGAAGCCAACAAGGCATTCGCCCACTACCGCTGGTGAGTTTGACGGCCTTGTAAAACAGGCAGGGCAGCACCACTTCGGTGCGTGCTGCCTCGCGGTCCCAGAAGGGCTGCGCCAATCCGAAGGCCGCCGAAAGGCGGCGTTCGGCCATCCGAAATCCAAGAAATCTGAGAGGCTCCCGTGGCCCGTTCCACTCCCATCGAGCGTTACCGTAACTTCGGCATCATGGCTCACATCGATGCCGGCAAGACCACCACGTCCGAGCGCATCCTGTTCTACACCGGCAAGAGCCACAAGATCGGTGAAGTGCACGACGGCGCCGCCACCATGGACTGGATGGAGCAGGAGCAGGAGCGTGGCATCACGATCCAGTCCGCTGCCACCACCGCGTTCTGGAAGGGCATGGACAAGTCCCTGCCGGAGCACCGCTTCAACATCATCGACACCCCCGGGCACGTCGACTTCACCATCGAAGTGGAGCGCTCGCTTCGCGTGCTCGACGGTGCCGTCTTCGTCCTGTGCGCCGTCGGTGGCGTGCAGCCGCAGTCGGAAACCGTGTGGCGCCAGGCCAACAAGTACCACGTGCCGCGCATCGCGTTCGTCAACAAGATGGACCGCACCGGTGCCAACTTCCAGAAGGTCGTCGGCCAGCTGAAGGCCAAGCTGGGCGCGGTTGCCGTGCCGATGCAGCTGCCGATCGGCGCTGAAGACAACTTCAAGGGCGTTGTCGACCTGCTGAAGATGAAGGCCATCCATTGGGATGAGGCTTCGCAGGGCATGAAGTTCGAGTACGGTGAAATCCCGGCCGAACTGCAGGGCCCGGCTGAAGAGGCTCGCCAGTTCATGGTCGAGACCGCTGCCGAAGCCAGCGAAGAGCTGATGGAAAAGTACCTGGGCGGCGAAGAGCTGGCCGAGGCTGAAATCATCAATGCGCTGCGTACTCGCACCCTGGCCACTGAAATCGTGCCGATGTACTGCGGCTCGGCCTTCAAGAACAAGGGCGTGCAGGCCATGCTGGACGGCGTGATCCAGCTGCTGCCGTCGCCGGTCGACGTGCCGGACGTGAAGGGCGTGGACGTTGACGACGACACCGTCGAAATGACCCGCAAGTCGGACGACAAGGCTCCGTTCTCGTCGCTGGCCTTCAAGATCATCACCGACCCGTTCGTCGGCGCGCTGACCTTCTTCCGTGTCTACTCGGGCACCCTGAACGGTGGCGACACCGTGCTGAACTCGGTGAAGGGCAAGAAGGAGCGCATCGGCCGCATCCTGCAGATGCACTCGAACAACCGCGAGGAAATCAAGGAAGTTCTGGCCGGTGACATCGCCGCTGCCGTGGGCCTGAAGGACACCACCACCGGTGACACCCTGTGCGCCGTGGACGCCCCGATCATCCTGGAGCGCATGACGTTCCCGGAGCCGGTGATCTCGATGGCCGTCGAGCCGAAGACCAAGTCGGACCAGGAAAAGATGGGTCTGGCCCTGGGCCGTCTGGCGCAGGAAGATCCGTCGTTCCGCGTCAAGACCGACGAAGAATCCGGCCAGACCATCATCTCGGGCATGGGCGAGCTGCACCTGGACATCATCGTCGACCGCCTGAAGCGCGAGTTCAACGTTGAAGCCAACGTCGGCGCGCCGCAGGTGGCCTACCGCGAAACCATCACCCTGGCCGACGTCAAGTCGGACTACAAGCACGCCAAGCAGTCCGGTGGTAAGGGTCAGTACGGTCACGTCGTGATCGAGCTGTCGCCGATCACCGCTGAAGATCGTGCCGATCCGAAGATCGCTCCGATGATCAAGGACGACTTCCTGTTCATCAACGACATCACCGGCGGCGTGATCCCGAAGGAATTCATTCCGTCGGTTGAAAAGGGCCTGCGCGAAACCATCACCAGCGGCCCGCTGGCTGGCTTCCCGGTCGTGGACGTCAAGGTGAAGCTGGTGTTCGGTTCGTACCACGACGTCGACTCCTCGGAAATGGCGTTCAAGCTGGCTTCGTCGATGGCCTTCAAGCAGGGCTTCGCCAAGGCCAAGCCGGTGCTGCTGGAGCCGATCATGAAGGTCGAGATCGTGACCCCGGAGGATTACCAGGGTGACGTGATGGGCGACGTCAGCCGTCGTCGCGGCGTGCTGCAGGGTTCCGACACCACCGGTGACGGTTCGGCCAGCATCATCAACGCGATGATCCCGCTGGGTGAAATGTTCGGCTACGCCACTGCGCTGCGTTCGCAGACCCAGGGCCGCGCCACCTTCACCATGGAATTCGATCACTACGAGCCGGCGCCGACCAACATCGCCGAAGCCGTCATGAAGAAGGGCTGAGCCTCGCTCAGCCTCTCTTGAAACCACTTACGAACAATCAAGGTATAGAACAATGGCAAAGGGTAAGTTCGAGCGCACCAAGCCGCACGTCAACGTCGGCACCATCGGTCACGTCGATCACGGCAAGACCACGCTGACCGCTGCACTGACCAAGATCGGTGCCGAGCGCTTCGGTGGCGAGTTCAAGGATTACTCCTCGATCGACGCCGCTCCGGAAGAAAAGGCTCGTGGTATCACGATCTCGACCGCGCACGTCGAATACGAATCCCCGGTCCGTCACTACGCCCACGTCGATTGCCCGGGCCACGCTGACTACGTCAAGAACATGATCACCGGTGCCGCCCAGATGGACGGCGCGATCCTGGTGTGCTCGGCCGCTGACGGCCCGATGCCGCAGACCCGCGAGCACATCCTGCTGTCGCGTCAGGTCGGCGTGCCGTACATCGTCGTGTTCCTTAACAAGGCCGACATGGTTGACGACGCCGAGCTGCTCGAGCTGGTCGAGATGGAAGTGCGCGAGCTGCTGAGCAAGTACGACTTCCCGGGCGACGACACCCCGATCATCGCCGGTTCGGCCCGTCTGGCGCTGGAAGGCGACCAGAGCGACATCGGTGTGCCGGCCATCCTGAAGCTGGTCGACGCCCTGGACAGCTGGATTCCGGAGCCGGAGCGCGCGATCGACAAGCCGTTCCTGATGCCGGTGGAAGACGTGTTCTCGATCTCGGGCCGCGGCACCGTGGTGACCGGTCGTATCGAGCGCGGCGTGATCAAGGTTGGCGACGAAATCGAAATCGTCGGCATCCGTCCGGTGCAGAAGACCACCGTGACCGGCGTTGAAATGTTCCGCAAGCTGCTGGACCAGGGTCAGGCAGGCGACAACGCTGGCCTGCTGCTGCGCGGCACCAAGCGTGACGACGTCGAGCGTGGCCAGGTCCTGGCCAAGCCGGGTTCGATCAAGCCGCACACCAAGTTCGAAGGCGAAGTCTACGTCCTGTCGAAGGACGAGGGCGGCCGTCACACCCCGTTCTTCAACGGCTACCGTCCGCAGTTCTACTTCCGCACCACCGACATCACCGGCGCAGCTGCACTGCCGGAAGGCGTCGAAATGGTGATGCCGGGTGACAACGTCAAGATGGTCGTCACCCTGATCAACCCGGTGGCAATGGACGAAGGCCTGCGCTTCGCCATCCGCGAAGGCGGCCGTACCGTCGGCGCCGGCGTGGTCTCGAAGATCATCGAGTAATCTGGTAGTATCTGCGCCCCGATGTTGCCTGGGTAGGGCATCGGGGCGTATCAAATGGGAAAGCAGGCACAGGATGTGCCTTGTGTTCCCCGGACCAGGAAGGGTCAATGCCATTCAGGCGGCGTCAACAGGCGACTGTTGACAGCTGCCTTGCGTGCCATTATGCTTCCACGTCTGGGCAGGCCTGGGAACGGGTCTGCCTACGTTTTTGAGGTCTATGGAGTGACCTTGTCGGCCTGCAGGAGTGTGGGCCGTCCGTATTCAGGAATTTCATGGGACAAAGCAACCCAGAGGCTTTGTCTGTCGCTCTTTTAACGAAGGAACCTACCGCCATGGCGGACCAAAAGATCCGGATCCGGCTGAAAGCGTTCGATCATCGTCTGATCGACCGTTCGGCCAGCGAGATCGTTGAAACGGCAAAGCGGACCGGCGCGCAAGTGCGTGGCCCGATCCCGCTGCCGACCAAGATCGAGCGTTACACCGTTCTCGTTTCCCCGCACGTCGACAAGGACGCGCGTGACCAGTACGAGACCCGCACGCACAAGCGCGTGCTCGATATCGTTGACCCGAATGACAAGACCGTGGACGCGCTGATGAAGCTCGAACTGGCTGCCGGCGTCGACGTTCAGATCAAGCTGACCTGAGGACTACGACCATGACGAAGAAGTATTCGTTGGGCTTCGTGGGCCGCAAGGCCGGCATGAGCCGCGTGTTCACTGAAGATGGCCGCTCCATCCCGGTGACCCTGATCGAAGCAACCCCGAACCGCATCGCGCAGATCAAGACCGTCGAAACCGACGGCTACAGCGCCGTGCAGGTGACCGTCGGCGCGCGTCGCGCTGCTCTGGTCAACAAGCCGGAAGCCGGCCACTTCGCCAAGGCGAAGGTGGAAGCGGGTCGTGGCCTGTGGGAATTCCGCGTTGAAGACGCGCAGCTCGGCGATTTCGCCGTTGGCGGCGAAGTCAAGGCGGACATCTTCGAAGTCGGCCAGATCGTCGACGTTCAGGGTGTCACCAAGGGTAAGGGCTTCCAGGGCACCATCAAGCGCCACAACTTCCGTATGGGCGATGCAACCCACGGTAACTCGCTGTCGCATCGCGCGCCGGGTTCGCTGGGTCAGCGCCAGACCCCGGGTCGCGTTTTCCCGGGCAAGAAGATGTCGGGCCACATGGGCGCGGTGCAGCAGAGCACCCAGAACCTGGAAGTGGTCAAGGTCGACGTCGAGCGCGGTCTGATCGCCGTTCGCGGCGCCGTTCCGGGCGCGGCGGGTGGCGACGTGATCGTCCGTCCGGCGAGCAAGGCATAAGGAGAGATGACGATGGAACTCGTTATCACGGGTAGCAACAACAAGGTCTCGGTCTCCGACGCCGTGTTCGGTCGCGATTTCAGCGAAGATCTGGTCCACCAGGTCGTCGTTGCCTACCGCAACGCCGGTCGCGCCGGCACCAAGGCACAGAAGACTCGCTCCGAAGTGGCTGGTACCACCAAGAAGTCGAAGAAGCAGAAGGGCGGCGGCGCGCGTCATGGCGCACTGACGGCTCCGATCTTCGTCGGCGGCGGTGTCACCTTCGCGGCCAAGCCGCGCAGCTTCGAGCAGAAGGTCAATCGTAAGCAGTACCGTGCCGCCATGTGCGCGATCCTGTCCGAGCTGAACCGTCAGGGCCGTCTGACCATCGTGGAGTCCTTCGACGTCGAAGTGACCAACACGAAGGGTCTGATCGCCAAGCTGGCCGGCCTGGAAGTGGGCAAGCGCCCGCTGATCGTCACCGAAGAAGCGTCCGAGCACCTGTACCTGTCCGCCCGCAATCTGCCGTACGTGCAGGTGCGTGACGTCCAGGGTCTGGATCCGGTCTCGCTGGTGGGTGCCGACACGGTCGTCATCACCGCTGACGCGGTCAAGAAGGTCGAGGAGTGGCTGGCATGAACAGCAACGAAAAAATCTTCAGCGTGCTGCGTGCCCCGCGTGTCTCCGAAAAGACCGCGCGCCTGCAGGAACTCTCCAACCAGTATGTCTTCGAAGTTTCGAACGAAGCCACCAAGGCCGATGTAAAGGCCGCGGTTGAGCAGCTGTTCGACGTCAAGGTCGAAGCCGTCAACGTGGTCAACGTCAAGGGCAAGAACAAGTCCTTCCGTAACCGTGCTGGCCGCCGCGGCGATTGGCGCAAGGCGTACGTTCGCCTGGCCGATGGCCAGTCGATCGATGTAACGGCCAAGGCCTGAGGTACATCCCATGCCATTGATGAAATTCAAGCCCACTTCCCCCGGCCGCCGTTCGGCCGTGCGCGTGGTCACTCCCGACCTGCACAAGGGTGCTCCGCACGCTGCGCTGGTCGAGTCGCAGAGCCGCTCGGGTGGTCGTAACCACCATGGCCGCATCACCGTGCGTCACGTCGGTGGTGGTGCCAAGCAGCACTACCGCATCATCGACTTCAAGCGCAACAAGCTGGGCATCCCGGCGCGCGTGGAACGCATCGAATACGATCCGAACCGCACCGCGCACATCGCTCTGCTGTGCTACGTCGACGGTGAGCGTCGCTACATCATCGCCCCGAAGGGCCTGAAGGCTGGTGATCAGGTGATCGCTGGTTCGGATGCCCCGATCAAGGCCGGCAACACCCTGCCGCTGCGCAACATCCCGGTCGGCACCACCATCCACTGCATCGAACTGAAGCCGGGCAAGGGCGCTCAGATCGCTCGCGCCGCGGGTGCGGCCGTGCAGCTGGTGGCTCGTGAAGGCATCTACGCCACCCTGCGCCTGCGCTCGGGTGAAATGCGTAAGGTTCCGGTCGAGTGCTGCGCCACCATCGGCGAAGTCGGCAACGACGAGCACAGCCTGGAAAAGCTGGGCAAGGCCGGTGCCAAGCGTTGGCGCGGCGTCCGCCCGACCGTTCGTGGTGCTGCCATGAACCCGGTTGACCACCCGCACGGTGGTGGTGAGGCGAAGGCCGGCCAGGGTAATCCGCATCCGGTCACCCCGTGGGGTGTCCCGACCAAGGGTTACAAGACGCGCCATAACAAGCGCACTCAGCAGTTCATCGTCCGCGATCGTAGGGGCTAATCGACCATGGCACGTTCACTCAAGAAGGGCCCGTTCGTCGATCACCACCTCGTCAAGAAGGTGGAGGCCGCTGCGGGCAGCAAGAAGCCGATCAAGACCTGGTCGCGCCGTTCGATGATCCTGCCTGACATGGTAGGCGTCACCATTGCCGTGCATAACGGCAAGAACCACATCCCGGTTCTCGTCAACGAGAACATGGTCGGCCACAAGCTCGGCGAATTTGCCATCACCCGGACCTTCAAGGGTCACGGTGGTGACAAGAAGTCGGGCAAGTAAGGAGAGATGACAATGGAAGCGAAAGCCATCCTGCGCACTGCGCGCATCTCCCCGCAGAAGGCTCGTCTGGTCGCTGACCAGGTGCGCGGTCTGCCGGCCGAGCGTGCGGTCAACCTGCTGAAGTTCTCGGACAAGAAGGCTGCCCACCTGATCAAGAAGGTGGTGGAGTCGGCTATTGCAAATGCCGAAAACAACCAGGGCGCCGACGTCGACGAGCTGAAGGTTCAGACCATCATGGTTGATGAAGGTCCGACCCTGAAGCGTTTCATGGCGCGGGCGAAAGGCCGCGGTACCCGCATCCTCAAGCGCACCAGCCACATCACTGTGGTTGTGGGCGCCGCCAAGTAAGCGGATAAGGAAAAGACCATGGGTCATAAAGTTCATCCGATTGGTATCCGCCTCGGCATTTCCAAGGACTGGAACTCCAAGTGGTACGCCAACAAGGCCGAGTTCGCTGGTTACCTGGCAGCCGACCTGAAAGTGCGCGACATGCTGCGCAAGAAGCTGGCTCAGGCCGGCATCAGCAAGATCCTGATCGAGCGTCCGGCCAAGACCGCTCGCGTGACGATCCACACCGCCCGTCCGGGCGTGGTGATCGGCAAGCGCGGTGAGGACATCGAGAAGCTGCGCAAGGAAGTGAGCGAAATGATGGGCGTCCCGGCGCACATCAACGTCACCGAAGTGCGCAAGCCGGAACTGGACGCGCAGCTCGTTGCCGAGTCGATCGCCCAGCAGCTGGAGCGTCGCATCATGTTCCGCCGTGCAATGAAGCGCTCGGTCGGCAACGCGATGCGCCTGGGTGCCCTGGGCATCAAGGTCAACGTTGGTGGCCGCCTCAACGGTGCAGAAATCGCCCGTTCGGAGTGGTACCGCGAAGGCCGCGTGCCGCTGCACACCCTGCGTGCCGACATCGACTATGGCTTCGCTGAAGCCAAGACGACCTACGGCATCATCGGCATCAAGGTCTGGATCTACAAGGGCGAGGTCTTCGATTTCTCCCAGGTTGGCCAGGAAAAGCAGGACGACACCCCGTCGCGCAACGATCGTCACGATCGCGGCGACCGTGGTGACCGTCAGCGCCCGGCCCGTGAAGCGAGGTAACGACAATGTTGCAACCCAAGCGAACCAAGTACCGCAAGGTACACAAGGGCCGTAACGATGGCCTGAGCTGGAGCGCCAACGCTGTCAGCTTCGGCGAATACGGCCTGAAGGCAACCGCACACGGTCAGCTGACCGCGCGTCAGATCGAAGCGGCCCGCCGCTCGATCAGCCGCTACGTCAAGCGCGGCGGCAAGATGTGGATCCGCGTGTTCCCCGACAAGCCCATCACCAAGAAGCCCATCGAAGTCCGAATGGGTTCTGGTAAGGGTAACGTGGAATACTGGGTGGCCCAGATCCAGCCCGGCCGCATGATCTATGAAATCGAGGGTGTTTCCGAGGAAGTGGCTCGCGAGGCGTTCCGCCTGGCCGCCGCCAAGCTCTCGGTCACCACCACTTTCGTGACCCGTACGGTGCGCTGATGGATATCAAAACTCTCCGTGAAAAGTCGGCTGACGAACTCAAGGCCCACCTGATCGACCTGCGTAAGGAACAGTTCTCTGTCCGTATGCAGCAGGTCACCGGCCAGCTGCCGAAGACCCACGACATTCGCCGGGTCCGTCGCGAGATTGCTCGCGTCAAGACCCTGCTCGGCAGCACGAAGTAAGGATGGCCGCTATGAGCGACAATACTGAAAAGAAGACGCTGCGCACGGTCGAAGGCCGTGTCGTCAGCAACAAGATGGACAAGACGGTTACCGTCCTGGTTGAGCGTCAGGTCAAGCACGCGTTGTACGGCAAGTACATCAAGCGCTCGACGAAGCTGCACGCCCACGATGCCGACAACGCCTGCAAGGAAGGCGATGTCGTCCGCGTGACCGAGATTGCTCCGATGTCCAAGACCAAGAACTGGCGCGTGGTGGAAGTCATCACGCGTGCGGCTGAATAAGGAGTCTGAATCATGATCCAGATGCAGAGCTACCTTGACGTCGCGGACAATTCGGGTGCCAAGCAGGTGATGTGCTTCAAGGTGCTGGGTGGTTCCAAGCGCCGTTACGCCGGCATCGGCGACATCATCAAGGTCACCGTGAAGGATGCGATTCCGCGCGGCAAGGTCAAGAAGGGTGAAGTGTATGACGCCGTCGTGGTGCGTACCCGCAAGGGTGTGCGTCGCGCCGACGGTTCGCTGATCCGCTTCGACGGCAACGCGGCCGTCCTGCTGAACAACAAGCAGGAGCCGATCGGTACCCGTATCTTCGGGCCGGTGACCCGTGAACTTCGTTCGGAGAAGTTCATGAAGATCGTCTCGCTCGCTCCCGAAGTGCTGTGAGCGACAGGAGATAATCATGGCTAACCGTATCAAGAAGGGCGACCAGGTTGTCGTCAACGCTGGCAAGGACAAGGGCAAGCAGGGCGAAGTCGTCCGCGTCGACGGCGACCGTGTGGTCGTCGCCAACGTGAACATCGTCAAGCGCCACACCAAGCCGAACCCGCAGGCAGGTGTTGCCGGCGGCGTGGTCGAGCGCGAAGCTTCGATCCATATCTCCAACGTGAATGTTCTGAACCCGGCTTCGGGCAAGGGCGAACGCGTTGGCTTCAAGGTGCTGGAGGATGGACGCAAACTGCGTGTGTTCCGCTCCAGCGGTGAGGCGCTCGACGCCTGAGGAATGAGAAGATGAGTTCCCGTCTCGAAAAGTTCTACAAGGACGAAGTGGTGCCGGCGCTGATGAAGCAGTTCGGCTACACCAATCCGATGGAAGTGCCGAAGCTGGTCAAGGTCACCCTGAACATGGGTGTCGGCGAAGCGGCCACCAACAAGAAGATCCTGGAAAACGCCGTCGGCGACATGACCAAGATTTCCGGCCAGAAGCCGGTTGTCACCAAGTCGCGTGTGTCGGTTGCGTCGTTCAAGATCCGTGATGGTTGGCCGATCGGCTGCAAGACCACGCTGCGTCGCCACAAGATGTACGAGTTCCTGGATCGCCTGATCAACATCTCGCTGCCGCGCGTGCGCGACTTCCGTGGTGTTTCCGGTCGTTCCTTCGACGGCCGCGGCAACTTCAACATGGGTGTGAAGGAGCAGATCATCTTCCCGGAAATCGACTTCGACGCCGTCGACGCGATCCGCGGTATGGATATCGCCATCACCACCACTGCGAAGACCGATGCGGAAGCGAAGGCGCTGCTGGCAGCGTTCAAGTTCCCGTTCCGTAACTGATCTGTCGAGGAAACCGAAATGGCAAAGACCTCCATGGTCAACCGCGACATCAAGCGGGAAAAGCTGGCAAAGAAGTACGCTGAAAAGCGTGCAGCTCTGAAGAAGATCGTGTCCTCCGTGGACGCGACCTACGAAGAGAAGATCGACGCCGCAACCAAGCTGGCCAAGCTGCCGCGCGATTCGTCGCCGAGCCGCCAGCGCAACCGTTGCGAGCTGTCGGGTCGTCCGCGTGGCGTCTACAGCAAGTTCGGCCTCGGCCGTAACAAGCTGCGTGAAGCCACCATGCGTGGCGACGTCCCGGGTCTGCGCAAGGCCAGCTGGTAATCCCAGCCGGCCCTGCGATCAGGAGCCCCTCCGGGGGTTCCTGAACCGGGCAGGGGAAGCATTCAGCTTTCCCGACGCAAAAAAACCGAAGAGCCCGGCGCAAGCCGGGCTCTTTTGGCGTATACTCCCGCGTCTTGCCCTGCGCAAACGGGGTCGTAGGAGTGGGCTTCCGGCCCGCTGCATCAAGGGACCTGGCCCGTTTCCAGGAGACAACAGATTTTCGCGAAAGCGGATATCGGTGCACTCAAAGGTACTCATATGAGCATGACTGATCCCATCGCCGACCTGCTGGTCCGCATCAAGAATGCGGCCGCGGTTGGCAAGCAGACGGTGAAAGCCCCGTCGTCCAAGATCAAGGTTGCGATCGCCCAGGTCCTGAAGGACGAGGGTTACATCACCGACCTGCGCGTGACCCAGCTGGAGAACAACAAGTCCGAGCTGGAAATCGTGCTGAAGTATTTCGAAGGCAAGCCGGTCATCGCGACCCTGAAGCGCTTCTCGCGTTCGGGCCTGCGCCAGTACCGCGGCAAGAGCGAGCTGCCGAAGGTCATGAACGGCCTGGGTATCTCCATCATTTCCACCTCCAAGGGCATCATGACTGATGCGCAGGCGCGCCAGCTGGGCGTCGGCGGCGAAGTCCTGTGCTTCGTGGCCTAAGGCGAAAGGAGTAGAACTATGTCCCGCGTAGCCAAGAAGCCGATCGACCTGGGTAAGGTTGAACTGAACGTCCAGTCGGACAGCGTCACCGCCAAGGGCCCGAAGGGCTCCCTGTCGCTGGCCAAGCCGGCCGGTATTGCCATCAACGTCGACAACGGCGTTGCCACCCTGAGCACCGAGAACGCCGAGCTGGTCGCACTGACCGGTACCGTGCGTGCGATCCTGGCCAACATGGTCAAGGGCGTGTCCGAAGGCTTCGAGCGCAAGCTGGAGCTGGTCGGCGTGGGTTACCGTGCTGCCATGCAGGGCAAGGACCTGAGCCTGTCGCTCGGTTTCTCGCACCCGGTCGTGTTCGTGGCGCCGGAAGGCATCACCATCACCACCCCGACCCAGACCGAGATCCTGGTCCAGGGCGCTGACAAGCAGGTCGTCGGTGAAGTTGCCGCCAAGATCCGTGCGTTCCGCAAGCCGGAGCCGTACAAGGGCAAGGGCGTGAAGTACTCCGACGAAGTCATCATCCGTAAGGAAGCCAAGAAGGCGTAAGTGCGAGTCCCTCGCAAGAGCCCGCACATCCATGTGCGGACTCCTCAGGGAAAAGCCCATCCTTCAGCTTTCAAGGAACAATCAAAATGAACAAGAACATCGCCCGCCTGCGTCGCGCCAAGTCGACCCGCGCCCACATCCGTGAGCTCGGCGTCGCCCGCCTGTCGGTGCTGCGCACCGGCCAGCACCTGTACGCCCAGGTCTTCACCGCCGACGGTTCCAAGGTGCTGGCTGCCGCCAACACCACCCAGACCGACGTCATGGAAGGCCTGAAGAACGGCAAGAACGCCGACGCCGCCGCCAAGGTCGGCCGCATCGTTGCCGAGCGCGCCAAGGCCGCCGGCATCGAGAAGGTTGCCTTCGATCGTTCGGGCTACCGCTACCACGGCCGCATCAAGGCCCTGGCAGAAGCCGCCCGCGAAGCCGGCCTGCAGTTCTAAGGGATAAGGGCAGGGGACCTGTGGTCTCCTGCCCGCCTGCTCGCCCGCCTGAGTGAGGCGGGACGGCGCCACTCTTCTGCAGTGGTCCACCGGAACAACGCGACATTCCACAACCATAAGCGGCCTCGAGCCGTACATACCCAAACAACCAAGGAATCAACATGGCAGAAGAGCGTCAGCAGCGGGGTCGCGATCGCGACCGTAACCGCGAAGAGAAGATCGACGACGGCATGATCGAAAAGCTGGTCGCGGTCAACCGCGTCAGCAAGACCGTCAAGGGTGGCCGCCAGTTCACCTTTACCGCCCTGACCGTGGTCGGCGACGGCGAAGGCAAGGTCGGTTTCGGTTATGGCAAGGCCCGCGAAGTGCCGGTCGCCATCCAGAAGTCGATGGAGCAGGCCCGCAAGAACCTGGTCAGCGTTGACCTGAACAACGGCACCCTGTGGCACACCATCAAGGATGGTCACGGCGCAGCCCGCGTGTTCATGCAGCCGGCTTCGGAAGGTACCGGTGTGATCGCCGGCGGTGCCATGCGCGCCGTGCTGGAAGCCGTTGGCGTGAAGAACGTGCTGGCCAAGGCCACCGGTTCGCGCAACCCGATCAACCTGGTGCGTGCCACCGTGAAGGGCCTGTCTGCTGCGCAGTCGCCGGCCCGCATCGCGGCCAAGCGCGGCAAGAAGGTGGAGGAACTCAACCATGGCTAATGAGTCCAACAAGACTGTCAAGGTCCGCCTGGTGCGTGGCCTGCGTGGCACCCAGTCGCGTCACCGCCTGTCGGTGCGTGCCCTGGGCCTGAACAAACTCAACGATGTGCGTGAACTGAAGGACAGCCCGCAGGTGCGCGGCCTGATCAACAAGGTTCAGTACCTCGTCCAGGTTGAGGAGTAATCGACCATGACTCTGCGTCTCAATGAACTGAGCCCGGCACCGGGCGCCCGCACCGAGCGTACCCGCGTCGGTCGCGGTATCGGCTCGGGCCTGGGCAAGACTGCCGGCCGCGGCCACAAGGGTTCGTTCGCCCGCAAGGGTGGCGGCAAGATCAAGGCTGGCTTCGAAGGCGGCCAGACCCCCATGCAGCGTCGTCTGCCGAAGATCGGCTTCCGTTCGCCGATCGCCAAGGACACCGCTGAAGTGCTGCTGTACGCGCTGGACAAGCTGCCGGCCGGTGAGATCGACTTCGCCGCCCTGCGTGCTGCCAAGCTGGTCCCGAGCACCGCGAAGAAGGCCAAGGTCGTCGTCAAGGGCGAAGTGACCAAGGCGTTCACCCTGAAGGGTATCGCTGCCACGGCGGGTGCCAAGGCCGCGATCGAAGCTGCCGGCGGCAGCGTAACGGAGTAAGAAAATCATGGCGCAAGCTGGCATCGGTAACCTCGCGGGCGGAATGGGCAAGTTCACTGAACTTCGCCAACGTTTGCTGTTCGTCGTCGGGGCTTTGATCGTCTATCGCATCGGCTGCTACGTGCCGGTGCCGGGCGTCAATCCCGATGCCATGCTTGCCATGATGCAACAGCAGGGCGGCGGCATCGTGGACATGTTCAACATGTTCTCGGGCGGCGCCCTGCACCGTTTCAGCATCTTCGCGCTGAACGTGATGCCGTACATCTCGGCATCGATCGTGATGCAGCTGGCCGTGCACATCTTCCCCGCCCTGAAGGCGATGCAGAAGGAAGGTGAGTCCGGCCGCCGCAAGATCACCCAGTATTCGCGCATCGGCGCCGTGCTGCTGGCAGTGGTGCAGGGCGGTTCGATCGCGCTGGCCCTGCAGGGCCAGGTCTCGCCGTCGGGCGCTCCGGTCGTGTACGCACCGGGCATGGGCTTCGTGCTCACCGCCGTGGTCGCGCTGACCGCCGGCACCATGTTCCTGATGTGGGTCGGTGAGCAGGTCACCGAGCGCGGCATCGGCAACGGTGTGTCGTTGATCATCTTCGCCGGTATCGTCGCTGGCCTGCCGGGTGCGATCATCCACACCTTCGACGCCTACCGCGACGGCAACATCCAGTTCATCCAGCTGCTGCTGATCGCCATCGTCGTGCTCGCCTTCACCTTCTTCGTGGTGTTCGTCGAGCGTGGCCAGCGCCGGATCACGGTCAACTACGCGCGCCGCCAGGGCGGTCGCAATGCGTACATGAACCAGACCTCGTTCCTGCCGCTGAAGCTCAACATGGCCGGCGTCATCCCGGCGATCTTCGCCTCGAGCCTGCTGGCCTTCCCGGCCACCCTGGCCATGTGGTCCGGCCAGGCCGCCAACCAGAGCAGCTTCGGCCAGGTCCTGCAGAAGGTCGCCAACGCGCTGGGCCCGGGCGAGCCGCTGCACATGATCGTCTTCGCCGCGCTGATCACCGGTTTCGCGTTCTTCTACACCGCGCTGGTGTTCAACTCGCAGGAAACCGCCGACAACCTGAAGAAGTCGGGCGCGCTGATTCCGGGCATCCGTCCGGGCAAGGCCACTGCCGACTACATCGACGGCGTGCTGACCCGCCTGACCGCGGCCGGCTCGGCCTACCTGGTGATCGTCTGCCTGCTGCCGGAACTGATGCGCACGCAGCTGAACGCCTCGTTCTACTTCGGCGGTACTTCGCTGCTGATCGTGGTGGTGGTGGTGATGGACTTCATCGCCCAGGTGCAGGCGCACCTGATGTCCCACCAGTACGAGAGCCTGCTGAAGAAGGCCAACCTGAGGGGCGGCAACCGCGGCGGTTTTGCCCGCGGCTGATTGGCCTGTTATACTTTCGTCTTCCTGACGTGATGGTCCCTCCGCTTCGCGGACTCCGGCCACACAAACGAAGGGCGGCCCCCGCAGCGGTTCCGGGTGGGGGTGTGATGAGGTGGTCCCGCGCTGGAGTAGCGCGGGCGGCTCCGGGGGAAACCCCAGGTCCAACCCCATCCGGCGCCGGAGCCTGGGCACACTCCCCAGGCCGGGTTCATGAAACCAATGGTTTCACGGGCTTCCATGTAAACCGGAACCTTGTTAGTATCGCTAGTTCACTTTTTTGATCCATCCTGCCGGATTGGCGTGCCCGAGGCGCGCTGTCGGCCATCACTCAGCTGGAGAACCGCGTCATGGCGCGTATTGCAGGCGTCAACCTGCCAGCCCAGAAGCACGTCTGGGTCGGGTTGCAAAGCATTTACGGCATCGGCCGTACCCGTTCGAAGAAGGTCTGCGAAGTCGCAGGCGTTGCTTCGACCACCAAGATCCGCGATCTGTCGGAGCCGGAAATCGAGCGCCTGCGCGCCGAAGTCGGCAAGTACATCGTGGAAGGCGATCTGCGCCGTGAGATCGGCATCGCGATCAAGCGCCTGATGGACCTGGGCTGCTACCGCGGCCTGCGTCACCGTCGTGGCCTCCCGCTGCGTGGCCAGCGCACCCGTACCAACGCCCGCACCCGCAAGGGTCCGCGCAAGGCGATCAAGAAGTAAGGGACTGAGAAATGGCTAAGCCCGCTGCTAAGACCAAGAAGAAGATCAAGCGCGTCGTCACCGACGGCGTTGCCCACGTCCACGCTTCGTTCAACAACACCATCGTCACCATCACCGACCGCCAGGGCAACGCTCTGTCGTGGGCGACCTCCGGTGGCGCTGGCTTCCGCGGTTCGCGCAAGTCGACCCCGTTCGCTGCCCAGGTGGCTGCTGAAAAGGCCGGTCGTGCTGCGCTGGACTACGGTGTGAAGTCGCTGGAAGTCCGCATCAAGGGCCCGGGTCCGGGCCGTGAGTCGGCCGTGCGTTCGTTGAACAACGTCGGCTACAAGATCACCAACATCATCGACGTGACGCCTATCCCGCACAACGGGTGCCGTCCGCCGAAGAAGCGTCGCGTCTAAAGGGAGCGATAAGAAATGGCTCGTTATATCGGTCCTACCTGTAAGCTCGCCCGTCGCGAAGGCGCCGACCTGTCCCTGAAGAGCCCGGCGCGTGCGCTGGACTCGAAGTGCAAGCTGGAGCAGAAGCCCGGCCAGCACGGCGCCACTGCCCGCAAGGGCAAGCTGTCCGACTACGCCACCCAGCTGCGTGAAAAGCAGAAGGTCAAGCGTATCTACGGCCTGCTGGAGCGTCAGTTCCGCAACTACTACAAGAAGGCCTCGACCAAGAAGGGCAACACCGGCGAGAACCTGCTGCAGCTGCTGGAAACCCGCCTGGACAACGTCGTCTACCGCATGGGCTTCGCCGTGACCCGTCCGGCTGCCCGTCAGCTGGTGTCGCACCGCGGCGTCACCGTGAATGGCAAGTCGGTCAACCTGGCTTCGTACCAGGTCAAGGCTGGCGACGCCATCGCCCTGTCTGAAAAGGCTGCCAAGCAGCTGCGCGTCCAGGAAGCCCTGACCGTCGCCGCCCAGCATGACCTGAGCCCGTCGTGGGTTGAAGTGGATTCCGGCAAGTTCACCGGCATCTTCAAGGCTGTTCCGGATCGTTCGGATCTGCCTGCGGACATCAACGAAGCGCTGATCGTCGAGCTGTATTCGAAGTAATTCACATTGGAGAGCCCCCGGCGACGGCCGGGGGTTCACTAGGAGAACCCGCAACATGACGGTTACCGCCAACCAGGTTCTGCGTCCTCGCGGTCCGCAGATCGAACGCCTTACCGACACCCGTGCAAAGGTCGTTATCGAACCTTTGGAGCGGGGTTACGGGCATACGCTGGGTAATGCCCTGCGTCGCGTGCTGCTGTCGTCCATCCCGGGCTTCGCCATCACGGAAGTCGAAATCGACGGCGTGTTGCATGAGTACACCACGGTCGAAGGTCTGCAGGAGGACGTGCTCGAAGTCCTGCTGAACCTGAAGGACGTGGCCATCCGTATGCACTCCGGCGACAGCGCCACCCTGTCCCTGTCCAAGCAGGGCCCGGGCGTTGTCACCGCTGCCGATATCAAGGTCGACCACAATGTGGAGATCCTGAACGGCGAACACGTGATCTGCCACCTGACCAAGGATACGGCGATCAACATGCGTCTGAAGATCGAACGTGGTTTCGGCTACCAGCCGGCTGCCGCGCGTCGTCGTCCGGACGAAGAAACCCGTGCCATCGGCCGCCTGGTCCTGGATGCCTCGTTCTCGCCGGTCCGCCGCGTCGCCTATGCCGTTGAAGCGGCCCGCGTCGAACAGCGTACCGACCTGGACAAGCTGGTCATCGATATCGAGACCAACGGCACCATCGACGCCGAGGAAGCCGTGCGCACCGCCGCCGACATCCTCAGCGACCAGCTGTCGGTGTTCGGTGACTTCACCCACCGCGACCGCGGTGCGGCGAAGCCGGCCAACAACGGCGTGGATCCGGTGCTGCTGCGCCCGATCGACGATCTGGAGCTGACCGTGCGTTCGGCCAACTGCCTGAAGGCTGAAAGCATCTACTACATCGGCGATCTGATCCAGAAGACCGAAGTGGAGCTGCTGAAGACCCCGAACCTGGGCAAGAAGTCGCTCACCGAGATCAAGGAAGTGCTGGCTCAGCGCGGCCTGTCGCTCGGCATGAAGCTGGAGAACTGGCCGCCGGCCGGTGTCGCCAGCCACGGCATGCTGGGCTGATATCGGTAATGCCTGAAGGCTCCACCGTTCGCGGTGGGGCCTTCAACGCAACACAACATGCCACGACGAACCGCAGGTTCGCGGGGCAGGTCGTCCAGGACGGGCGGCCAGGACCAACCGCAGTCCGCGCAGCAACGCCAGGAAGGCGACAACGATCCGCACAGCCTCATCATTAACCAAGGAATATCACCATGCGTCACCAGAAGTCTGGCCGTAAGTTCAGCCGCACCAGCGCCCACCGCGAAGCGATGTTCAAGAACATGGCTGCCTCGCTGTTCAAGCACGAGCTGATCAAGACCACCCTGCCGAAGGCCAAGGAACTGCGCCGCGTTGCCGAGCCGCTGATCACCCTGGCCAAGGTCGACTCCGTCGCCAACCGCCGTCTGGCCTTCGCCCGCCTGCGCGACAACGAAGCCGTGGGCAACCTGTTCACCATCCTGGGCCCGCGCTACGCGAACCGTCCGGGCGGCTACCTGCGTCTGCTGAAGTGCGGCTTCCGCGCCGGCGACAACGCGCCGATGGCCTACGTCGAGCTGGTCGACCGTCCGGTCGTGGCCGAGGAAGTGGCCGAGTAATCGGACTGCTCGAACGCGACACAGCGAAAGCCCGGCCTCTGCCGGGCTTTTGCGTTCTGGTAGCGCCGGGCCATGCCCGGCGTTTCCGTATCCGCTACGCTCGCCGGGCATGGCCCGGCGCTACCTGCGGCACAATGCGACCCACACCGTTCCGACGGGCGTCACCTGTGGTGGTTCAGACGGCGCGCACTCTCGGTTACGCTTGGCGCCTGATCCATTCGAGCGTTGACGATGAATCCACTGCGCTGGCCCTTCCGCGCCCAGTTCTTCCTGGGCTTCCTGATCTGCGCGGGCCTGCTCGGCTACGCGATCTTCCTGCAGCTGAAGATGGGCCTGGAGCCGTGTCCGTTGTGCATCTTCCAGCGCCTGGCATTTGCCGCGCTGGGGCTGCTGTTCCTGATCGGTGCACTGCACGGGCCTTCCAACCGTCCCGGCCGCGCGACCTATGGCGTGCTGGCCTTCATTGCCGCCGCAGTGGGTGTCGGCATCGCCGCGCGCCACGTCTACGTGCAGATGCTGCCGCCGGAAATGGGTTCCACCTGTGGCCCGCCGCTGGCCTTCCTGAGCGAGACCATGGGGCCGCTGGAAGTGTTCCGCACCGTGCTGACCGGTACCGGCAACTGCGGCAACATCGACTGGACGTTCCTGGGCCTGACCATGCCGATGTGGTCGGCCGTGTGGTTCGTGCTGCTGGCGCTGTGGGCGCTGGTGGTGTCGCTGCGCAAGGTCAAGCGCTGAAGCAGGGCAGTGCCGGCCGCTGGCCGGCACTACCTCAGAAGTCCTGCTGCAGGCTCAGGTAAGCGCCACGGCGCGGCCCCCACTGCGGGGCGAACACGCCGACACCGCCGCCATCACGCAGCTGGTAGCTGCGATCCAGTGCGTTGATCACGGCCAGCTGCACGTGCAGCGGATGACCGCTGTCGGCGTTGAAATCGTGTCCGGCGCTGAGATTCACCTGCAGGTAGGACGGCAGCTCGCCACCATTGGGCACGCCCTCGATGTCCGAACGCAGGCCGCTGCCGAACACGTAGTTGGCCCCGATCCGGTTGTGCCCGGCGAAGGCGTAGCTGAGGCCACCGGACGACGTCAGCTTCTGGTCGTGGTCGAGGTGGATCCAGTGGTTGGCCACATAGGCCAGCGCGTCCGGATCGAGGTTGTACTGGCCGGTGATGACGTCGGTACCGATGGCCTTGTTCAGCGCGGCGTTGAAGTAGGCGCTGAACGGACCGTTGCTGTAGTCGGCACTGAACTCCAGGCCGCGGATATGGCCACGGCGATAGTTGAAGGTCGAATAGATGTAGGCGGCGCCGAACTGGCCTTCGTCCTGCAGGCGGGCGACGCGTCGGTCATACGCATCCAGGCCCAGGGTCAGGTGCTCGCCCAGTTGCTGCGAGACGCCGATGTCGTAGTAGTCGCTGCGCTCGGCCAGCGGCGTGTTGTTGCCGCCGCTGGGCTGCTGGTTGGTGGTGCCGTCGTATAGCGCGATGTCGCTGCTGGCGATCAGTTCGCTGGCCGGTGGCGTGAAGTAGCGTGAATAGCCGGCGTGCACGGTGGTGCTGTCGCTGGCATTCCAGACCACGCCCACGCGCGGGCTGAGCTGGCCCTCGGTGTGGCCGAAGGCTTTGTAGCGGTCGCCACGCAGGCCGTAGTTCACGGTCCAGTCGTCGCCGAGCTTCCATTCGTCCTGCACGTACAACGCCAGCGTGCTGGCATGGAACGCGCTGCGGTCAGGTATCAGCAGCGGTGTGGTGCTGGACTGCTGGCCGGCATCATCAACCGGGAATACCCAGCTGTTGTTGCTGGCCCGCGCGTTCTCGTAGTTGCCGTACAGGCCGTAGCGCAATGTGTGGTCGTTGCCCAGTGGGGTGGAGAAGTCGGCCTGCAGGGTGTTGGCGCGGTTGCTGCGCTGGACCTGCGAGGCGACGCCGCTGAACACCAGATCGCCGACCACATCGGGATTGAAGCCGACATCGCTGTATCGCTGCCCGGCCGAGACCTGGTAGGCGGTGTCGCCCAGTGTGCCCTGCAGCACCAGCATGCCGAAGCGCGTGGTCTCGCGCTGGGTCTCATCCAGCTGGCTGGAATCGAAGGTGGTGGTGTCCAGGTAGCCGAACTGCGGCGTCTGGCCGGGGTTGACCGGAATCTGGAAGCGGTTGTTGGCGAAGCCAGCGAACACGCTCAGGCGGGTGGTGTCGTTGACCAGATAGGTCAGGTCGGCGAACGCCTTGCCTTGGTGGGTATCGTCATGCTCCGGCTTGCGCGAACGGGTCGGGTTCTCCAGGCCGACTTCGTTCTGGTCGTAGTTGCCGGTCAGGAACCAGCTCCAGCGCCCCTGCGAGCCCCACCATGAGGCATTCGGATTGACCTTGCCGAACGAGCCGGTGGTGATGCCGACGCTGCCGCCATTGCCGAGCTCGGCGCCACTGCGGGTGGTGATGTCGACCACCGCGGCGGTGCGCTCGCCGAACTGTGCTGGCAATGCCCCGTCCATCAGCCGGATGCTCTTGATCGTGCGCGCATCCAGGGTCTGGCCGAAGCCGGAGATCGATTCGGGCAACAGCACGCCGTTGATGCGGTACTGCAGATTGGCGTGGTCGCCGCGCACGTGCACGCCGCCATAGGAATCCTGGACCACGCCCGGCGCCTGCAGCAGCACCTGGCTGAGCGGCGCGGAGGCGCCCAGCGGCTGCTTCTGGATGTCCTCGGCGGTGATCTGGTACTGGCTGCTGCCGATGTCCGGCGACAGTGCGTTGCGGGCCTGGTCGAGCTGGGCGCTGACGGTGACCGTGTCGAGGTCCTTCACGGGAGCGGCGGCATCGGCGGCCACAGCGAGGGAAGGCAGGCTGGCCAGGGTCAGGGCGAAGGTGATGCCGGTAGCGAGCAGGGAGGGCTTCATGGCGGATACGCTGTGGAAGGGGCCAATGGGAATTGAGTGTTACTTCGTAACAGTGCGTGGCGAATCATGCGCCTGTCCGGCTGGCCGTGGGCATGCCGCTTTTGGCCGATCGCGATGCCCTTTCCCCGGCGTTCAGTCATGTGCAGACGCCGTTCGACCCTTTGCGACAGCGGTCGGCTCTGCGACCATGAACGTCTCCCACCTCCGGAAGCCTGCAATGAGCCTGTCCGCCGTTTCGCCTGTCCCCGATCCCGTCGCAGCGGCCACCGGCGCTGCCTGGTCGCCGGAGAGCTGGCGTGGCAAGACCGCGCTGCAGATGCCGACCTACCCGGACCCTGTGGCGCTGGACGCTGCCCTGCACGAGCTGAAGCGGCTGCCGCCGCTGGTCACCTCGTGGGAGATCCTGGCGCTGAAGCAGCAGCTGGCCGAGGCCCAGGAGGGCAAGCGCTTCCTGCTGCAGGGTGGCGACTGCGCCGAGAATTTCAGCGACTGCGAATCGGGCACCATCTCCAACCGCCTGAAGGTGCTGCTGCAGATGAGCCTGGTGCTGGTTCACGGCCTGCGCCAGCCGGTGATCCGCGTCGGTCGTTTCGCCGGCCAGTACGCCAAGCCGCGTTCGGCCGATACCGAGACCCGCGACGGTGTGACGCTGCCGAGCTACCGCGGCGATGTGATCAACGCGCCGGCCTTCACCGAGGCGGCGCGCCTGCCGGACCCGAAGCGGATGCTGCAGGCCCACGCGCACTCCGCGATGACGATGAACTTCGTGCGGGCGCTGATCGATGGTGGCTTCGCCGACCTGCACCACCCCGAGTACTGGAACCTGGAGTGGGTAAGCCACTCGCCGCTGGCCGCCGAGTACCAGAAGATGGTGGCCTCGATCGGTGATGCGGTGCACTTCATGGAGACTCTGGCTGGGGCCCGCGTGCACAACCTCAACCGCATCGATTTCTACACCTCGCACGAGGCGTTGCTGCTGCCCTACGAGCAGGCGCTGACCCGGCAGGTGCCGCGCCAGCAGGGCTGGTTGAACCTGAGCACGCATTACCCGTGGATTGGCATGCGCACCGCTGCGCTCGATGGCGCACACGTGGAATACCTGCGTGGCGTGCGCAATCCGATCGCGATCAAGGTCGGCCCATCGGTGACGCCGGACCAGCTGCTGCGCCTGATCGACGTGCTCAACCCGCATGACGAACCGGGCCGCCTGAGTTTCATCCACCGCATGGGTGCGGCGCAGATCGCCGAGAAGCTGCCGCCGCTGCTGGATGCGGTCAAGCGCGATGGCCGTCGCGTGCTGTGGGTGTGCGATGCGATGCATGGCAACACCGAAAGCACCGCCAACGGTTTCAAGACACGTCGCTTCGACAATGTGCGTGGCGAAGTGGAGATGTCGTTCGATCTGCATGCGGCCGCAGGCACGCGCCTGGGGGGTGTGCACCTGGAGCTGACCGGCGAAGACGTGACCGAGTGCACCGGTGGCGCGCGCGAACTGACCGAGCGTGACCTGGAGCGCGCGTATCGTTCAACGGTGGACCCGCGGTTGAACTACGAGCAGTCGCTGGAGATCGCGATGGCGATCGTGCGCAAGCAGGAGCAAGTGCGGTAAGGGTTTTTCGGCAGGGCTTGCAGCCCTGCACCTGCCCAGAATCCGAAGCAACAGCAAAAGCAACAGCAGAAGCGGCATTCCGTGGGATGGCGGGGCGGTGTGGGTGGTCAGGACACGCCGTAAACCCGTCCATGGGGGCTCGA
>NZ_VMBJ01000310.1:0-215 GCF_010608305.1 Stenotrophomonas sp. AS012628
GGTCGCCGCCTGGCTGGCGAAGGCGTTGTACTGCTTGACCAGGCCGACCTCGTCGGTGGCCTGCTTGACGATCGGCAGGAACTTCGCGCGCAGCTGTTCGCGGCTGGACTTGTCCAGGTATTCGGTGGCGGCGTCGTCACCGCCCTTGAGGATGCCCTTGGCGTCGGCCACGGTCATCTTCTTCACCGCCTCCACCAGCAGGCCCTGGGCCTGCT
>NZ_VMBJ01000311.1:0-215 GCF_010608305.1 Stenotrophomonas sp. AS012628
GGTTTTTTGAACGCATTCCGTGACCTGCGCTCAGGCAAGGAGCACGACAACCCCAGCACGGTACTCGCCGCAATTCTGGCTGATGGCACCAACCTCGGGCTGGAGCGGATGGCCAATGCCAGCGAAGGCGTCAGCTATGCCCAACTCGCATGGACCCACAACTGGTATCTTTCACCCGAGAACTATCAGGCCGCGCTGGCCATGATCATCTCAGC
>NZ_VMBJ01000312.1:0-215 GCF_010608305.1 Stenotrophomonas sp. AS012628
GGGGCTGTACAACGGCTTTCTGGTAGCCGCACTGGTCATTGGGCTGATCGCACCAGACCCCGCCATCAACGCCGCGTTTGCGCTGTTCAGTCTGATCTGCGTGGCGGTGGCCGGCATCTGGGGCGCCGTCACGGTCAACAAACGAATTTTCTTTGTGCAGACGGTGCCGGCCGCGACTGCGTTGGCGCTGGGGTGGTTCGCCTGAAGGCAATGGG
>NZ_VMBJ01000313.1:0-215 GCF_010608305.1 Stenotrophomonas sp. AS012628
GTGTCAGGATCAGGTTACGGAAGTCGAGCTTGCGGAAATCCTCGTTGTTGAGCAGTCCGTTGAAAAGCGTGTTGAGACCCGGGAAGACGTGGATCGGCACTTTCTGCAATTCCTTGACGAAGGCGGGAATGTCGCGCGGATTGGGGATCAGCACATTGTTGCCGCCGAGCTCCATGCTGATCATCGCATTCACGGTGAGGCCGAAAATATGATAG
>NZ_VMBJ01000314.1:0-214 GCF_010608305.1 Stenotrophomonas sp. AS012628
GTTTTACCGAATTATCCGCTTCACATGGTCCAGCGGGGACACAGTCGCCAAGTGGTATTCGCCGAGGACGAGGACTACCAGCGTTACCTCTCCGATCGACGGAACCTCGAGGATGCCTTTGATAACAAGCTCCATGCATTTTGCCGAGCATAAAGGGGATAGATTTATTTTCCCTACTCTAATTCTCTGAGCAGAGAGGCTCCAGTGCAGACAC
>NZ_VMBJ01000315.1:0-214 GCF_010608305.1 Stenotrophomonas sp. AS012628
GGTGGATGCTGCAGAACGCGGCGACTGGGACGAAGTGAGCTTGCTGGAGCGCGAATGCGCGGCGCACATGGAGCGCTTGGGCCACGGTCTGCGCCCGGCCTTGTCGCACGAAGAAGTACAGCGCAAGCGCGACCTGATGATGCGCATTCTGGCCAACGACGCCCGTGTGCGTGCGCTGGTCTGTCCGCGCCAGGATGAATTGATGCGCCTGGTC
>NZ_VMBJ01000316.1:0-214 GCF_010608305.1 Stenotrophomonas sp. AS012628
ATGCATGGCCGCGGAGGCAACGGTCGCGAAGATGAGTTCACCATCGCGCGCCAGCGCCACGGCCGAATGAAGATGATGGATTCGCCCGCGAAACGAGACAAGATGGTTCCGCGCCGCGGCAATCTTCTCAGGTTTGGAATAGCGCTGATTGCCGAGCGCCAGCGTCTGGTCGGCGCCGATCACCACCCGGCCGGGCATCGACAGGCTGACCGCT
>NZ_VMBJ01000317.1:0-213 GCF_010608305.1 Stenotrophomonas sp. AS012628
TTCGGCGGCCTTGCGCGATACATCGATGATCCGCCCGCGGCGGAACGGCCCGCGATCGTTGATCCGCACCACCACGCTGCGGCGGTTGTCGAGGTTGGTTACCCGCACGCGGGTACCGAACGGCAACGTGCGGTGGGCAGCGGTCATTGCGTTGGGGTTGTAGCGCTCGCCGCTGGCAGTACGCAGGCCTGCGTGGCGGCTGCCATAGTAGGA
>NZ_VMBJ01000318.1:0-213 GCF_010608305.1 Stenotrophomonas sp. AS012628
GATCTTGCCGCCGCGATTCGTCATGTGAATCGCCTGGTTGAGTGTTGCTTCGGTGCCGGCACATTCGACGACATAATCAGCACCGATCCCCCCTGTTAGTTGCTTCACGACCTCAACGGCATCTTCGTCGTTGATGTTGATGACGCGGTCGGCCCCCAATTCCCCGCCGATCGCCAGCCGCTTATTGCGCGTTCCCGTCAGCATGACAGGACT
>NZ_VMBJ01000319.1:0-212 GCF_010608305.1 Stenotrophomonas sp. AS012628
GAGGCTTCTTTTCGTGTCCGGACGTGTTCAGCATCGTTGCACGGCGCAAGTCGTTTTATGGATATTCGACGGGACTTTTGAGTCGCTATTTCTTCGACAGTTGGCTAAGGCGGACGCATTCCTGGGAATTTTCGAACAAGACTGAGCATAAGCCCCTCCTCGGGGGGCGCTCGGTCGAATGAGCGCCATTGCTCGGCCAAACGACGGTAAAG
>NZ_VMBJ01000032.1:0-56452 GCF_010608305.1 Stenotrophomonas sp. AS012628
CTGCGCGCTCGCCGGGCATGGCCCGGCGCTACCCGATCCGGTTTCCGCTGGGCGGAAACGAAACGCGCCCCGAAGGGCGCGTTTCTGCAGATCGCAGCGGAACGAAGGCTTACGCCTTTTTTTCCGCTTCGATCTGCTTGCGGATCTGCGCATCGACCGCCGCAATGGCGGTCATGTTCAGGATCCGGCGCGAGGTCGCGCTGGTGGTCAGGATGTGCACCGGCTTGTTCACGCCCATCAGGATCGGACCGATCGCCACGCCGTCGGTGAACACGCGCACCAGGTTGTAGGCGATGTTGGCCGCTTCCAGGTTCGGCAGCACGAACAGGTTGGCGCGGCCCTGCAGGGTCGAGCCCGGCAGCAGCTTCTGCCGCAGCGCTTCATCCCATGCGGTGTCGCCCTGCATTTCGCCGTCCACGTTCAGACGCGGGTTGCGCTTGAGCAGCAGCTCGCGCACCTGGCGCATCTTCAGCGCATCCTTCGAATCATGGCTGCCGAAGTTGGAGTGCGACAGCAGCGCCACCTTCGGCTCGATGCCGAACAGCTTCATGCGGTAGGCCGCCTGCAGGGTCGCTTCGCACAGCTGCTCGGCGGTCGGGTCTTCCTGCACGTGGGTGTCCACGAAGAAGAACACGCCCTGCTGGTTGATCACGCCGGTCATCGCCGAGGTCGAGGTGACCTTCGGCTCCAGCGGCAGCACGCTGCGCACGTAGCCCAGCTTCTTGTGGAAGCGGCCGACGATGCCGGTCAGCATCGCATCGGCTTCACCACGGGCCACCATCACCGCCGCGATCAGGGTCGGGCGCGAACGCATCAGGTTCTTCGCCGCGGCCACGGTCACGCCACGGCGGCCGGTCAGGCCGTGGTAGTACTGCCAGTATTCGTTGAAGCGCGGGTCGTCGTTGATGTTGGTGACTTCAACGTTCTCGCCGATCTTCAGGCGCAGGCCGAGGCGCTCGATGCGCGATTCGATCACTTCCGGGCGGCCGATCAGGATCGGGTGCGCCAGGCCGTCATCGACCACGTTCTGCACCGCCTGCAGCACCACTTCCTCTTCGCCTTCGGCGTACACCACGCGCTGCTTGTCGCTGCGCGCGCGGTCGTAGACCGGCTTCATCATCAGGCTGGTGCGGTAGACGAACTGGGCAAGCTTGTCGCGGTAGGCACCCATGTCGGCGATCGGGCGCGAGGCCACGCCCGAATCCATCGCGGCCTGGGCCACGGCGGCCGACAGCTCCACCAGCAGGCGGCGGTCGAACGGGCGCGGGATCAGGTATTCACGGCCGAAGCTCGGCGTCTCGCCACCATAGGCCGAACCCATGTCGGTGGCCGCACGGCGCGCCAGCGCGGCGATGGCGCGCACGCAGGCGATCTTCATTTCCTCGTTGATCGCGGTCGCGCCCACGTCCAGCGCACCACGGAACAGGTACGGGAAGCACAGCACGTTGTTGACCTGGTTCGGGTAGTCCGAACGGCCGGTGCCGATGATCGCGTCCGGACGCGCGGCGCGCGCCAGTTCCGGCATGATTTCCGGGGTCGGGTTGGCCAGCGCGAAGATCACCGGATCCGGCGCCATGGTCTTGACCATGTCGGCGGTCAGGATGCCCGGTGCCGACAGGCCCAGGAAGATGTCCGCGCCGTCGACGATCTCGGCCAGGGTGCGCTTGTCGGTGTCGCGCGCATAGCGCTGCTTTTCCGGGTCCAGGTCGGTACGGCCGGTATGGATCACGCCCTCGCGGTCGAAGGCCAGGATGTTCTCCGGCTTCAGGCCCAGCTGCACCAGCATGTTCACGCAGGAAATGCCGGCTGCGCCCATGCCCGTGGTCGCCAGCTTCACTTCCTCGATCTTCTTGCCGGTGATCGCCATGGCGTTGAGCACGGCCGCGCCGACGATGATCGCCGTGCCGTGCTGGTCGTCATGGAACACCGGAATCTTCATGCGCTCGCGGAGCTTGCGCTCGACCACGAAGCATTCCGGCGCCTTGATGTCTTCCAGGTTGATGCCACCGAAGGTCGGCTCCAGCGAGGCGATGATGTCGACCAGCTTGTCCGGGTCGGTTTCATCCACTTCGATGTCGAACACATCGATGCCGGCGAACTTCTGGAACAGCACGCCCTTGCCTTCCATCACCGGCTTGCCGGCCAGCGCGCCGATGTTGCCCAGGCCCAGCACCGCGGTACCGTTGGAGATCACCGCCACCAGGTTGCCGCGGGCGGTCAGCTCGCTGGCCTGCTGCGGGTCGGCCTTGATCGCTTCACAGGCGTACGCCACGCCCGGCGAATACGCCAGCGACAGGTCGCGCTGGGTCAGCATGGGCTTGGTAGCGGAAACCTTGATCTTTCCCGGCGGGGACATCCGGTGGTAATCGAGGGCGGCCTGTTTGAAATCTTCGTTGGACATCGATGTGGGTTACATGAATGGGCAGAAGGGACAGGGGATGATACCCCCGTTGGAGCGTCTGGACCTGTCGCTATCCTGTCGCAGGCATGCTGCGACCGCACAATTCCGTGCCGTATGCGACGGTACCGGGATACCAGCTTCGGCGTCTGCCATGACAGCCATGGGACGCCCTGAAACGCCGCGGGGCCGTACCACTGTCGTGATCGGCCCCGCGGTACCACACACCTGGATCAGCCCCTGGCCGGCAGCGCCTCGGGCACGGCATCGATCAGCGGCGGCAGTTCGCTTTCGCGGCCATCCAGCGCCAGCTGCAGGCGGTTGCGGTCCAGCGCACCCTCCCAGCGCGAGACCACTACCGTGGCCACGGCATTGCCGATGAAGTTGGTCAGCGAGCGGCATTCGCTCATGAAGCGGTCCACGCCCAGGATCAGCGCCATGCCAGCCACCGGCACTTCCGGCACCACCGCCAGGGTCGCGGCCAGGGTGATGAAGCCGGCGCCGGTAACGCCAGCGGCACCCTTGGAGCTGAGCATGGCGACCAGCAGCAGGGCGATCTGGTGGCCCAGGGTCAGTTCGGTGTTGGTGGCCTGGGCGATGAACAGCGCGGCCAGGGTCATGTAGATGTTGGTTCCGTCCAGGTTGAACGAATAGCCGGTCGGGACCACCAGGCCCACCACCGACTTGCTGCACCCGGCGCGTTCCATCTTCTCCATCAGCGACGGCAGCGCCGACTCCGACGAGGAGGTACCCAGCACCAGCAGCAGTTCGGCCTTCAGGTAACGCGCAAGCTTGAACACCGAGAAGCCACACAGGCGGCAGACCAGGCCCAGGATCACCGCCACGAACAGGAACGCGGTGAGGTAGAACGAGCCCACCAGCCAGGCCAGGTTGATCAGCGAGCCGACGCCGTACTTGCCGATGGTGAAGGCGATTGCGCCGAAGGCACCGATCGGGGCGGCCTTCATCAGGATGTGCACCAGCTTGAACACCGGGGCGACCAGCGCCTCCAGGAAGTTCACGATCGGCTTGCCCTTCTCGCCCACCGATGCCAGCGCGATGCCGAACAGCACGGCCACGAACAGCACCTGCAGGATGTTGCCATCGACGAACGCGCTGAGCAGCGTCTTCGGGATGATGTCCATCAGGAAGCCGACCAGGGTCAGGTCATGCGACTTCTCGACGTAGCTGTGCACCGCGGTCTGATCCAGCTCGGCCGGGTTGATGTTCATGCCGGCGCCGGGCTGCACCACGTGCGCCACGATCATGCCGACGATCAGTGCCAGCGTGGAGAAGAACAGGAAGTACGCCATCGCCTTGGCGAACACGCGGCCCACCGTGCGCAGGTGGGTCATGCCGGCGATGCCGGTGACGATGGTCAGGAAGATCACCGGCGCGATGATCATCTTCACCAGGTTGATGAAGGCATCGCCGAGCGGTTTCATCTTCTCGCCGATCAACGGCTCGTAGTGGCCGAGGATGGCGCCCAGGACGATCGCCACGATCACCTGGAAGTACAGCTGGCGATAGATCGGCAACGGCTTTGCAGGCACCGGTGCTGCGGTCGGGATGTGCATGGCGGACTCCGGAAGGGGCGTTTTCAGGCACGTACGGCCCCGGGACTGCACGGGAACCGTAACCGTGGAAACTGATCGCAGGCCCTGTGCTGCACGCGCAGGGGGTGCGACCAATGGACGCCTTTGTACGCGCCGGGCACGCTGGCGCAGATAACCTATTGGTACTAGCCCCCCGGTTCAGGTGGCCGCGATGCCTACACTGGCGCCGCACCGCCCGATCACGGGGAGGCCGGTGGCCCGGGCTGAACGGCCGGGCGCGTCATTGCGAAAGTTCCGGCCCTTGCGGCCGTTGTTGTCCTGTCCACACGCAATCTGAGAGAGCCGCACCTAATGCGCCCGATTCCCACCTTGCTGGCCCTGTCGCTGGCCGCGCTTCCCGCCTTCGCTTCGGCTGCCGATTTCGACAACTGGCCGACCAGGTACACCTTCGGCGACGGCACCGAGCTGGCCGCCACCGCCAACATCGCCTACGACTACAACGATTTTTCCTCGGGCAGCGGTCTTGAGGACGACGACGCCGTGCGCCGCAAGGAGTTCGGCGCGACGCTGAAGAAGAAGGGCGTCTACGACGCGATGGTCTACTACGACTTCCAGTCCGACACCTGGCTGGACGTGTTCGTGCGCTTCGAAAGCAAGGCCTTCTTCGGCCGCGACATCGGCCGCTTCCGCTTCGGCTACATGAAGACCCCGGTTGGCCTGGACGCGAACACGTCTTCGCGCGCCGGCAGCTTCCTGGAAACCGCACTGCCCGTGCAGGCCTTCTACGCCGGCCGCCGCACGGGTGTGGAATGGGTGCTGGAGCGCCCGCAGTACCTGCTGCAGGCTGGCGCCTATGGCGGCAAGGACCTGCAGGGTGACAACCCCGGCACCACCCAGGCCGTGCGTGCGGTGTGGACCCCGGTGAAGGCGCCGGGTGATGTAATCCACCTGGGCCTGGCCTACTCGCAGGAAAATCCGCGTGGCTACAGCGATGGCCGCGACGTGCACCACGAGGCCAGCGCGCGCCTGCGCGCACGCCCGGAGGCCGGCCTGACCGACATCCGCTATGTCGATTCCGGCGCGCTGGTCACCGCCGACCAGATCCGCCGCACCGCCCTGGAAGGCATCTGGATCCGCGGCCCGTTCTCGCTGCAGGCCGAAGCCCTGCGCGCCACGGTCACCCGCCATGATGGCAAGCCCGACTACACCGGCAGCGGCCAGTACGCGATGGCCAGCTGGGTGTTGACCGGCGAATCGCGCCCGTACAACGCAGGTGCCGTGGCCAACATCAAGCCGGCGCACGACTACGGCGCGGTGGAACTGGTGGCCCGCTACAGCCGCATGGACCTCGACGATGGCAGCATCCTCGGCGGACGCCAGCACGACCTGACCCTGGGTGCGAACTGGTACCTGACCAGCCACTTCAAGTTCCAGGCCAATTACGTGAAGGTCGACGCCAGCCGTCGTGGTGTGCACAGCACGCCGGAGATCTTCGAACTGCGCGCGCAGATGCACTTCTGACCCCTTCCACGTCAGATCCCGGCGGGCGTGCATGCCACGCCCGCCGGCCCTGCGTAGACTGCCGCCATGTACTGGCTCAGCCGCCACCGGATGCTGTTGCTGACCATCGCGGTGATGGTCGGTGGCACCGTGCTGTCTGCAGTGGCCGCCGGCCACTACGCCTGGCGGCGTGCCCTGGGCGACGAAAGCAGCCAGGTGCAACGCCAGCTGCAGCTGTATGGCCAGGGCCTGCAGCAGCGCATCGACCGCTTCGGCACGCTGCCGCAGGTGCTGGCGCTGGACCCGGACCTGTTGCACGCCCTGCGCGTGCCGCCCTCGCCCGCCGAACGGCAGCGGCTGAACCTTAAGCTGCAACGCGCCAATGAGGTCACCCGCGCCTCGACCCTGACCCTGGTCGGCCACGACGGCGTGGCGGTGGCGGCCAGCAACTGGGACCAGCCGACCACCAATGTCGGCGAGAACTACAGCTATCGCCCGTATTACCGGCAGGCGCTGGCCAAGGGCCGCGGCCGCTTCTACGGCATCGGCATGACCACCGGCGTGCCCGGTTACTACCTGTCGCAGGCGATCGAGGAAGACGGCCAGCGGCTGGGCGTGGTGGTGATCAAGGTCGAGCTGTCGGCGCTGGAACAGGAATGGTTGAGCAGCCCCGATGTGGTGCTGGCCAGCGACGACCACGACGTGGTGTTCCTGGCCAACCGTGACAGCTGGCGCTACCGGCTGCTGCGCCCGCTGGGCGCCGACGAGCGCCGCGAGATGCTCGATGCCCGCCAGTACGCCGACCGCGCATTGCAACCCCTGCGTGCGCGTACCGAAGACGTGCTGGCCGATGGCGGCCGCATGGTGCGCCTGCTGGACCCGACGTTGCCGCAGCCGATGCTGTGGCAGAGCCTGCCGCTGCCCGCTGAAGGCTGGAACCTGCACCTGCTGCACGATGCCAGTGCAGCCACATCTGCCGGACGCGCGGCCGCACTCACCGGCGGTGCCGCATGGCTGGCGCTGGGCTTCCTGGTGCTGTTCGTGCAGCAGCGCCGGCGCCTGGCCAAACACCGCCTGCGCAGCCGCCGCGAACTCGAAACCCTGCTCAAGCAGCATGCACAGGAACTGCGCACCGCACAGGATGGCCTGCTGCAGGCCGCAACCGACGCTGACAGCGGCCTCAGCCGCAGCCTGGCGCACCTGCCGCAGGGCGTGGTGGTGATCGACCGCGAGCTGCGGCTGGTGGCATGGAATGCGCGCTATCTGGAACTGTTCCGGTTCCCGGCAGACCTGGTTCGCGTCGGCCGGCCGATCGAGGAACTGTTCCGTTTCAATGCACGCCGTGGCCTGCTCGGTCCCGGCCCGGTGGACGAGGCCATCGAGCGTCGCCTGAACCACCTGCGCAGCGGTCGCCCGCACATGCGCGAAAGCGAGAAGGACGACGGCACGGTGCTGGAGATCCGTGGCAATCCGCTGCCCGACGGCGGTTTCGTCACCAGCTATGCCGACATCACCAGCTACAAGAACGCCGCGCGCGAACTGCGTTCGCTGGCCGATGCGCTGGAGCACCGCATCGCCGAGCGCACCCGTGACCTGGACGAAGCACGCCGCGAAGCCGAACAGGCCAACCGCTACAAGACCCGCTTCGTCGCCTCGGCCGTGCACGACCTGCTGCAGCCACTCAACGCTGCACGCATGTTCGTCTCGGTGCTGCGCGGCAAACTGAGCGACCCGGCGCAGCAGCAGACCAGCGACCACATCGACGCTGCGCTGGCCGCGCAGGACGCGATTCTCAACAGCCTGCTGGATATCGCGCGGCTGGAATCGGGCAGCCTGCCCACGCGCGTGCAGGCGTTCCGGCTCGGGCCGCTGCTGCAGACGCTGGCGCGCGAGTTCGGCATCGCCGCACAGTCACGCGGGCTGGTGGTCGACTGGGTCGATACCGATGCGGTGGTGGTCAGCGATGAAGCCCTGCTGCGCCGCATCCTGCAGAACTTCCTGTCCAACGCGCTGCGCTACAGCGAACGCGGCCGCGTGCTGCTGGGTTGCCGCCGCCGCGAAGGCCTGCTGTGGATCGAAGTGCACGACCAGGGCCCGGGTATTCCGGATGCGCTGCAGGGCGAGATCTTCGAGGAGTTCCGCCGCCTTCACGACGGCCAGCAGCGCGGCGCTGGCCTTGGCCTGGCGATCGTCGATCGCATCGGTCGTCTGCTCGGCCATCCGATCCGCCTGCGCTCGCAGCTGGGCCAGGGCAGCGTGTTCGCGGTGGGCGTACCGTTCGGCGACGCCAGTGCGATTCCTGCTACGGCACCTGCGCCGGTGCTGGTGCAGGAACCGGCCGCGGACAATCCGCTGCGCGGGCGCCGGGTGTGGGTGATCGATGATGATCCGCACGTCTGCGCCGCCAGCCGCGCGCTGCTGGAACGCTGGGGCTGCGAGGTGATGCTGGCCGATGGCCCGCAGGCCGCGTTGCAGCTGGCAGCGACAGGCGCGGTACCGGAGCTGGTGCTGCTGGATGTGCGCATGGGCGATCACCACGGACCGGTGCTTTACGAGACGCTGGCGGAACTATGGCAGGCTCGCCCTCCGGTGGTGCTGGTCACTGCCGAGCGCGATGCGGGATTGCGTGAGATGGCCGCCGAGCGAGGCTGGGGGATGATGGCCAAGCCGGTGAAGCCGCCGGCGCTGCGGGCGCTGATGAGTCAGTTGCTGATCCGGCATCGCGGGTAGTTTCCAGCAAACGGCGCAGCCCCTCGTGGGTGGTGTCTGGTTGGTCGCGGAAGGCCGGATTGCTGAGGGCTGGCCGGATGGGTGGGCAGTGCGGGGACGCCGTGAACCCATCCATGGGGGCTTGGCCGCGGCATCCTTGCCGCGGACACCCCGCACTACCCACCCACCCGGCCGCTGACAGTTCACAGGTGTTCTCCACCCACGGACAAGAAAAAGAAGATCAAAAGCGGGTCGCCCGCTGCGCTTGCTCGTGTAGAGCCGAGCCCATGCTCGGCTGCTTTCCGGCCGGTCCGCGAAGCCGAGCGTGGGCTCGGCTCTACAAAAGGCGGCCTGACAGCCTGCTTTTGCTTCTGATCCTTTTTTCTTCTCCGTGGGTGGCAGGCCACCGAAATCTGTCAGAGGCCGGTCGGGTTGGGTGCGCGGGGGTGTCAGCCGCATGGATGCGGCTGCCAAGCCTCCAGGGACGGATTCACGGCGTCCCCCGCGCACCCAACCCGACCGGCCCGCTCGCAGCTTCTGCTTTCAGCGACCAACCCAAACCCACCCACGAGGGGCTGCGCCGTTGGCCGGAAACTACAACCCGATGCCGGCGTCGCCCTCGGGCTCCAGTGCCTTCACCAGCACCGCTGCCTGCGTTCGGCTATGGCACTCGAGTTTCTTCAGGATCGCGGTGACATGCACCTTCACCGTGTTCTCGGCCAGGCCCAACGTATAGGCGATCTGCTTGTTCAGCAGGCCATCGGCCAGGCACAGCAGCACGCGGAACTGCTGCGGGGTCAGCTGCGCCAGGCGGCTGGCCAGCAGTGCATCGGCCTCCGAACGCTCGGCGGCCATCGCCGGGAACCACAGGCCACCATCGAGCACCGCCTGCACGGCCTCGCCGATGGTCTCGGCCGGCGCCGACTTCGGGATGAACCCGGCGGCGCCGAACTGCTGCGCGCGGCGAATCACCCGCGGATGGTCGTTGGACGAGAGGATCACCACCGGGATGTCCGGATGCGAGCCACGCACGTGCAGCAGCGCGGAAAAACCGTGCGCGCCTGGCATGGTCAGGTCGAGCAGCACCAGGTCCACATCCGGATGTGCGTCGAGTGCTTCGGCCAAGGCCTCGGCGCTGGCGACCTCGCGCACCTGCGCCAGCGGCAGGCTCTGCCGCAATGACTGCACCACCGCCGAACGCAGCAGCGGGTGGTCATCGGCGATCAGGATGGTGTATTCGCTCATGCGGCCATTGTACGGGCAGGCCGGAGCCTCAGCGCCCTGCCGGCTCCACGCTGCTGCGCCAGGCATCGAGGAACTGGCGGCGCTTGAGCGCGTCCAGATACACCAGCAGGCCCGGACCCAGCTGGATCGGGCGGCGGCTGCGGCCCGGCGCATCATCGCCGCGCGCGTTGCCGGTCACGATCGGCATCAGCCGTGCCTCGCGCGACAGCACCTGCTGGCCGCGTGGCGACAGCAGGTAGTCGAGGAAGCGCCGGGCTTCTTCCGGGTGCGGGCCGGTGCGCGGAATCACTGCGGTGCGCAGCACCACCAGCGTGTAGTCCTCGGGCTCCACAATGCCCAGCGGCGCGCCGGCATCAACGCGCGCCTGCGCGTAGGAGCCGAGCACGTTGTAGACCAGCGACAGCTGTCCGCTGGCCACCTTGTCCAGCAGCACGCCGGTGCGCTCCTCGCGCACCACGTCGTTGTCGCCCAGCGCGCCCAGCAACGCACCGGCGATGCTGCCACGCTGCGCATCCTGGGTAGACAGCAGGTAGCCGACGCTGCTGCGCTCGATGTCATAGGTGCCGACCCTGCCGCGCAGCGGTGCTCCCTCGGCGCGCAGCCGGTCCAGCAGCTGCCGACGCGTGTGCGGCACCTTCGCGGCCGGCAGCATGCGGGTGTTGTAGACCATCACCACCGGCTCGTAGCTGATGCCGAAGGCCTCGTTGCGCCACTGTGCCCAGGCCGGCAGTGCAGCGGTCTGCGCCGAACGGTGTGGCAGCGCGTGGCCATCGTTGACCAGCTTGGTCTGCAGATCCATGCCGCTGGAGATCAGCAGGTCCGGCGATGCCAGCCCGCCGCGGTCGTGCAGGTAACGCGCGTACAGGTCCTGGGTGATGATGTCCTCGTACACCACCTCGGTGCCGGGATGCAGGCGCTGGTAATCGGCGATCACCACCGCGAACACTTCGATGTCGGTGGTGCCGTGAATGCGCAGCTGCGCAGTGGCCTTTGCCTGGGCCGGGAAACGGCGTACGTCGCCGGGCGCGGCCAGTACCGGCAGGGCCAGCAGCAAGGCAACGGCAGCAGCGAACAGGCGGATCATGGACTGCTCCGTGGCAGGCGGATGGTGGCGATCAGCCCGCCCTGCGGGCGGTTGCTGAGGTCGATGCGGCCGCCATGGCTGTCGACCACGCGCTTGACGATGGCCAGGCCCAGCCCGGCGCCGCCGGACGGCGCGCCTTCGCCACGGGCGAAGCGCTCGAACACGCGTTCGGCATCAGCGGGTGCGATGCCTGCGCCATGGTCGGCAATGGTCAGCACCGCCTGACCGCCTTCCACGGTCAGCGCGATCTGCAACGGGCCCTCGCCGCCGTACTTCAGTGCGTTGTCGACCAGGTTCTTGATCGCCTCGCGCAGCAACAGCGCGTCGCCGTGCACCTGCACCGGCTCGGCGGTCATCGCAAGTTGCACGCGCGGTGCCGGGCCGGCCTGCGGCAGGGCTTCATGCAGGGCCTGGTGCACGGTCTCGGCCAGGTCCACCGCCGCAAAGCGCTGCAGGTGCGAGCGATGGATCACGCTGGCATCGCTGAGCAGCTGGTTCAGCAACCGGCTCATGTGGGTGGCATTGCGCTCGATCGCCTGCAGGCTGCGCCGCATGTCTTCGGGGTCGTCGTCGTCCAGCGCAAGCTGTGCCTGCGCGCGCAGGGCAGCCAACGGCGTGCGCATCTGGTGCGCGGCCTCGGCCATGAATGCGCGCAGTGTCTCGTTGCTGCTGGACAGGCGCTCCATGAAGCGGTTCAACGCCGCCACCATCTGGTCCATCTCGCGCGGCACGCGCGCGTCGAGGGGCTTCAGGTCGGACGGTTCGCGGCGCGACAGCTCGCGTTCCACCCGCACCAGTGGGCGGAACGCGCGGTGCACGCCAAACGCCACCAGCGCCAGCAGCAGGCCGGACAGCACGCCGATCGCCAGCAGTGCGCGATTGACCATGTCCTGCGCGACGGCTTCGCGCGCACGCCGGGTCTGGCCCACCTGCACCTGCACCTCGCCCTGCGCCGAGGCCGCGGCGAAACTGCGGCCGACCACTACGAAGCGTACGGTCTCGCCGCTGTACGCCGCATCAAACAGCTGCGGCTGCGTGCCCGGACGGCGCGGCGGCGACGGCAGATCGCCATAACCTGTGATCAGGTTGCCGCGGCTGTCGGCCACCCGATAGAACACGCGGTCTTCCGGGGCCATCGCCAGCAGGTCCAGCGCCGCATAGGGAAGATCGACCTGCCACTGGCCGTCGACCAGCGCCACCGAATCGGCGATGGACAGCGCCGAAGACACCAGCAGGTGATCGTAGGAACGGTTTGCCGCACGCTGGCCATAGTCGCGCGCGGCGAACAGCAGCGCCACCGCGAACACCGCCAGCAGCGCGCCGAGGTAGAGCAGCAGCGTTCGCCGCAGCGAACCTGGCGCCGCGTTCGCAGCGCGTGCGTCAGCCATCGGCGTCGGCGCTGCCATCGCTGGCTTCCAGCAGGTAGCCGACACCGCGCACCGTGGTGATGCGCAGCGGTGCGCCGGCCAGCTTTCTCCGCAGGCGACCGACGTACAGCTCGATCGCATTCGGGCCGGCTTCGTCGTCGAAGCCGAACAGGCCGTTGCCGATCTCGTCCTTGCCGACCACCTGACCGAGGCGGCCGACCAGAATCTCCAGCAGCCGGTACTCGCGGTTGGGTAGCTCGATAGGCTCGCCGTCGAGACTGACACGATGCGCGGCATTATCGAACTGGAAGCCGCCGATCTGCACCACTTCGCTGGCCTGGCCTCGTGCACGACGCAGCAGCACGCGGCAGCGCGCTTCGAATTCGCGGAAATCGAACGGCTTGCCCAGGTAGTCGTCGGCGCCGACATCCAGCGCCTGCACGCGGTCTTCGATGCCATCGCGTGCGGTCAGCATCAGCACCGGCGTGCTGTCGCCACGCTCGCGCATGCCGGCCAGCACGCGCAGGCCATCGAGCTTGGGCAGGCCGATGTCCAGCACCACCAGGTCGAAGCTCTGGTAGCGCAGCACGCTGGCGGCGGCCAGGCCATCGGCCTGCCAGTCCACGGCGTGCCCACTGCGGCGCATGCGGCGGATGATCGCATCGGCCAGATCCGGGTTGTCTTCGACCAGCAGCAGGCGCATGGGCACGAGGGTGGGAGGGGAAACGAATGCTACCGCATGCCGCTGCCGCGCTCGCCGGGCCCTGCCAGGAAGCAGCAGCGAGCCGCTTTACGCTGCACCGCACAATCCGTTGACAGGACCATGACAGCTTGCCCGACCCAGACTGCGGCCGCGCACCGTCCGGTGCCCACGATTGCCGCGCGCCTGGCGCGCACCTGGGAGGGTTTGTGGAATTCACGTTTGCCTGGCGGCGTCCTGCCGCCATGATGGCGCTGGCTGTCCTGTCGGCGCCGGCCTTCGCTGCCGAAGACGACCGTCCGGTCACCGCCACCCTGGGTGGCCGCCTGCATCTGGACTTCGCTACCTTCGACAACGACAACCGCGGCACCCCGAACAAGGACGACACCGAAATCCGCCGCGCGTGGGTTGACGTATCCGGCAAGTTCTTCGTGGTCGACTACAAGCTGGAGGCCGATTTCTCCGGCGACCGCGTCGAGGCCAAGGACGTGTACCTGGCGCGCAGCTTCGGCAAGGCCGGCAAGCTGACCGTCGGCCAGTTCAAGCAGTACTTCTCGCTGGATGACCGCACCAGCTCCAACTACGGCAGCTTCCTGGAGCGCGGCAATGCCGGCACCACGCTGGCGCCGCTGTACCGCCTGGGCGCTTCGTGGCAGGCCAATCCGGGTGACTTCACCTGGGCCGCCAGCATCTACAGCCTGGAAAGCATCGACGCCTGGCAGGTGAAGGGGCGTGCTGCCGGTGGCCGTGTCACCTGGGCGCCCTCGCCCGCCGATGGCGACGTGCTGCACCTGGGCCTGTCGCTGGCCCGCGAGGCCTATGACAACCCGGGCGCGAACGGCGTTCCGGGCCTGAAGATCCGTCCGCGCCCGGCCGGCCACCTGTCCGACAACAGCCGCCTGACCCTGGTGGACTTCTCCGCCGGCCGCGATACCGATGTCAACAAGTGGTCGCTGGAGTACGCCCAGGTGCGCGGCCCGCTGTCGTGGCAGGGCGAGTTCAGTGGCGCCACCTTCGATGACGGTGCGCAGCGTGGCGACGTGATGGCCGCCTACGGCATGGTCAGCTGGTTCGTCACCGGCGAAAGCCGCGCCTACGACCGCAAGACCGGCCGCTTCGCGCGGGTGAAGGATATCCGCCACAAGGCCGGCGCGTTCGAAGTAGCGCTGCGCTACGACCAGATGTGGGGCGCGCAGCATCTCGATGGTGCGCCGGACCTGCGCCGCGGCAGCACCGAGGCGTGGACGCTGGGTGGCAACTGGTACCTGCGCGACAACCTGCGCTTCATGCTCAACGTGATCGAAAGCCGCAACCGCGACCGCTTGGCCGGGGTGACGGTGGACCGCACGCGCGCGGTCACCGGACGCCTGCAGTACGACTTCTAAGCCCGAATTCCCGGGCATACCGCCCGGGCCCCTTCCACGTCCCCACGTCCTGTATTCGCAAGGAGTCCGCAGATGATGCTGAGCATCCTCGGCTTTGGCATGGTCATTACGTTCATGTACTTGATCATGAGCAAACGCCTGTCGCCGCTCGTCGCCCTGATCACCATTCCCATCCTGTTCGCGCTGATCGGCGGCTTCGGCGCCGGCATCGACGAGATGATGCTGGAAGGCATCAAGAAGATCGCACCGACCGGCGTGATGCTGATGTTCGCCATCCTCTACTTCGGGGTGATGATCGATGCCGGCCTGTTCGACCCGCTGGTGCGGGTGATCCTGCGCTTCGTCAAGGGAGATCCGATGAAGATCGTGCTCGGCACCGCGGTGCTGGCGATGCTGATCTCGCTTGATGGCGATGGCTCGACCACCTACATGATCACCGTCTCGGCGATGCTGCCGCTGTACCAGCGTCTCGGCATGAACGCGCTGAACATGACCTGCGTGACCATCCTGGCCGGCGGCGTGATGAACCTGACCCCGTGGGGCGGCCCGACCGCACGCGCGGCCACCGCGCTGCACGTGGACCCGGCCGATGTGTTCGTGCCGCTGATCCCGTCGATGGTGATCGCCTGCGCCGGCGTGCTGCTGCTGGCCTGGTACCTGGGCCTGAAGGAACGCCGTCGCCTGGGTGTTGTGACCCTGCCCAAGGGCGGCAGCTGGATGGACAACAGCGTGTCCGACGACAGCAACGCGCTGCCGACCGTGGAAGATGCCGAAGACATCAAGCGGCCGAAGCTGCTGTGGGTGAACCTGGCACTGACCGTGGCGCTGATGACCGCGCTGATCATCGGCGTGCTGCCGATGCCGGTGCTGTTCATGGTCGGCTTCGCCATCGCCCTGGTCATCAACTACCCCAACCTGGCCGAGCAGCGCCGCCGTGTGGTCAACCACGCCGGCAACGTGCTGTCGGTGGTGTCGCTGATCTTCGCCGCGGGCATCTTCACCGGCATCCTCAACAACACCGGCATGGTCGAAGCGATGTCGCACAGCTTCCTGGCGGTGATTCCGGAGTCGTGGGGCCCGTACCTGGCGGTGATCACGGCGGTGGCGTCGATGCCGTTCACCTTCTTCATGTCCAACGACGCGTTCTACTTCGGCGTGCTGCCGATCCTCTCCGAGGCCGCGGGCAACTACGGCATCACCCCGGTGGAAATGGCGCGCGCCTCGCTGGCCGGCCAGCCGGTGCACCTGCTCAGCCCGCTGGTGCCCTCCACCTACCTGCTGGTGGGCCTGGCCAAGGTCGAGTTCGCCGACCACCAGAAGTTCACCCTGAAGTGGGCCATCGCCATCTCGATGCTGCTGATGATCGGCAGCCTGCTGTTCGGCCTGTATCCCCTCGCCGCCTGACCCTTTGCCAAGGAGCCTTCTGCAATGACGCTTCGAATCGCTTACGTCACCAGTGGAATGGGCAGTGTCGGCACTGCCATCTGCCAGAGCCTGGCCCGCAGTGGCCACACCGTGGTCGCCGGTTGCGCGCCGAACTCGCCGCGCAAGGCCAACTGGCTGCGCGAGCAGCGCGAACAGGGCTTCGATTTCATCGCCTCGGAAGGCAACGCCACCGACTGGGCTTCGACCAGCGCCGCGTTTGCCAAGGTGCGAGCGGAAGTGGGCGAGGTCGATGTGCTGGTCAACAACTCCGGCGGCAGCCGTGATCTGCTGTTCCGGCAGATGACGGTGGAAGACTGGAACGCGGTGATCGCCTCCAACCTCAATGCGCTGTTCAACCTTACCAAGCAGGTGGTGGACGGCATGGCCACGCGTGGCTGGGGCCGCATCATCAACATCGGTTCGGTCAGCGCCCACAAGGGCCAGATCGGGCAGGTGAACTACGCCACCGCCAAGGCCGCGATGCACGGTTTCAGCCGTGCACTGGCGGCCGAAGTGGCCTCGCGCGGCGTCACCGTCAACACGCTGTCGCCGGGCTACATCGCCAGCCAGGCGATCAGCAGCTTCCCGCCGGATGTGCTGGACCGGCTGGCGGCGTCGGTACCGGTGCGTCGCCTGGGCCGCCCCGAGGAAGTGGCCGGCCTGTGCGCCTGGCTGGCCTCGGATGAAGCCTCGTATGTGACCGGTGCCGACTATCCGGTCAACGGTGGCCTGTACATGGGTTGAGCCCGTCTCCACGCAAGGCGTGGACCGCCTCCCCCACGGAGTGCGCGGGGCCGGTGAACCTTCGCTTGCGAGGGGGATCCGGCCCCTTTTTGTTTCTGCATTTTCGGGACGTATTGCCCGATACATCGGCGGAACCGGTGCTATACCTGCCAACGCTCGCCGAGCCCGATGGATGAACGGCCGGAATCGCGGATCAAGGAGGTTGGCATGCGTGCATTGCTGATTGCGCTTCTCGTGGTCGCCACCCCGCCACTGGCGGCCACCCCACCTGCTGCCACTGCGGATGAGGCGGATGCAACCTGGCGGCTCGTGGAGCGCTGGTCCTTGCAGCTGTCACGCTCTGACCTTGTCGCGCAGCTATCACCCCTGGCTCCGGCCGGCTCGCGTTCGGAAGCAAGAATGGGCCGAAGCGACAGCGCCACCATCGATCTGGCGCCATTCGTGGTCGCTGGGAGGATCAAGGGGCCCTCTGCCCAGATCTACACCGACGCATCGGGGCGAATCATCAAAGGCATTACGCTGCGGCTGAGCGGCGCCTGCATCTCGCGAAAGCAGATGGGTCGTCGCTACCCCGACTTCAATGTCCTTTCCGTGCCGTCAGGGCATAGCCTGGACGAGTCGACGGTGTTCGGCACAGTAGTGAACGGCATCCAGATCGGGTTCTCATTCTCCGAACATGACCGTGACTGCATGGACCAGCTCAAATTGAGCTGGCCTGGGGAGCGCTTCTGATTCCCACCGGCCTACCACCATGACGAACATGTTGCAGGACACGCACCACTGCCCTGCATCGTTCGTTGGTTTTTCGTAAAGAAGGTTTCATGTTCCGTTCGCATAGTGGCCATGCACCGGCACGCGTGCCCGTGACCACCCCCAATGCAACGGACCACCATGCAGACCCGACACCTGACGATCGCCGTGGCGATCGCGCTCTCCGCCGCCAGCGCCCATGCCGCCCCCGCCGCCGATACCGGCGCCAGCACCGATGCCGCGCTGAGCGCGCAGACGCTGGATACCGTCTCCGTTATCGGCCAGGGCGAGACCCGCCAGGTGCAGCGCATCACCACCGTCGACAAGCAGGTGCTGCCGCCGGGCACCAGCGGCCAGAAGATCCTCGACCGCCTGCCGGGCGTGTCGGTGCAGTCCAACGACGCCTTCGGTGCCAACGAAGAATCGCAGACCATCAGCCTGCGCGGCTTCGACAAGAGCCGCCTCGGCTATACGCTGGACGGCATTCCGCTGGGTGACAACAGCTACGGCAACTACAACGGCCTGAGCATTGCCCGCGCGATCATCGCCGAGAACCTGGCCGGCGCAGAGTTGTCGCAGGGCATCGGCTCGCTGGGCGTGGCGTCGACGAGCAACCTGGGCGGCACCATCCAGTACTTCTCGATGGACCCGTCCACCGAATTCGGTGGACGCGCCAGCGTCACCGTGGGTGACAACAACCAGCGTCGCGGCTACCTGCGCGTGGATACAGGCGACATCAATGGTTTCTCGGCCTACGTGTCCGGCGTGCACCAGGACCAGGACATGTGGGCCGCGCCGTACCAGAACCAGACCACCCGCCAGTTCAACGCCAAGGCCGTGTGGAATGTCGGCGACCACCGCTTCGGTGCGTTCGTGGCGACCTCGCGCGCCAGCCAGGCCAACTACGCCTACCTGTCCAAGGACATGCTGGCACGTGGCCTGGGCTACGACTGGAACATCTATGCGCCGGACTGGGATCGCGCTGTCGCTGCCGCGTACTGCGCACCGGGCACCTACAACAAGGCACGCTGCAAGTTCAGCGGCGGCGTCAACAGCATCGACGATGCCTACTACCAGAGCCGCGCGCTGCGCGACGACAACCTCTATTCGGTCGATGCCGACCTGCGCCTGGGCGAGCAGGGCCGCCTGAAGCTGCTGGCCTACCACCACGACAACCGTGGCCAGGGCCACTGGTGGGCACCGGGCCAGCCGTCCTACCCGGGTACCGACAAGATGCTGCCGATCTCGATCCGCAGCACCAACTACACGATCAACCGCGATGGCCTGACCGCCGCGCTGTCGTGGACGGTGGGCATCCACGAACTGGAAGCCGGCCTGTGGTACGAGCAGAACGACCATAACGTGTCGCGCAACTTCTACTACATCAGCGGCCCGTTCCTGGACGACCTGTACCTGAAGAACCCGGACCGCCTGCTGTTCAACCAGGACTTCGACATCCGCACGCGCCAGTTCTACGTGCAGGACCGCATGCGCTTCCTGGACCAGCGCCTGACCGTGGATGTCGGTATCAAGAGCCCGAACACCCGCATGCGCGCCACCGCCCAGCCAGGCGTGGAAACCCGCATCGCCTCGGGCACGCTGACCGCCAAGAAGTCGGTGCTGCCGCAGGTGGGCCTGGGCTTCAAGCTCAACGCCAACAACGAGCTGTTCGCTTCGTACGCAGAGAACATCGCCGCCTTCGTCGGTGGCGGCAGCGGTGGCCCGTTGCAGGTGTCGCCGGAATCGTTCGCGGCCAGCGCCGGCCTGGAGCCGGAGAAGTCCAAGAGCCTTGAAGCCGGCTTCCGTACCTTCGGCGAGAAGTACCAGGCCTCGATCGCCGCCTACAACGTGAAGTTCGACAACCGCCTGCTGTCGCTGAACCCGTGCTCGAGCATCGAAGTCGGCACGCGTCCGGAGTGCGTGACGCGCTTCATCAACGTCGGTTCGGTGAAGAGCCACGGTGCGGAGCTGACCTTCATCCTCAAGCCGATCAACGGCCTGCAGTGGTACAACGCGCTGTCCTGGAACAAGACCACCTACGAGGATGACTACACCTCGGGCGGCGCGATCGTGCCGGTGGCCGGCAAGATCACGGTGGATACGCCGCAGCGCATGGCCTCCAGCGAGATCAGCTGGAACCGCGATGGCTTCTTCGCCAGCCTGCGTGCCAAGTACACCGGCAAGCGCTACTACACCTACACCAACGACCAGTCGGTGCCGGGCGTGACCACCTTCGACGCCGGTGCGGGCTACGACTTCGGCCCGGGCCTTGGCCTGCGCAACGTGCGGGTGTCGTTGAACGCGACCAACCTGACCAACAAGCGCTATGCCGGCCAGCTGAGTTCGTTCGCGCCGACCGATCCGAAGGGCACGCGGTATGCGATCCACGCGAGCGCGCCGCGGCAGCTGTTCATGACGGTGGCGGCGGAGTTCTAAGTCAAAAGCGGGCGCTGCGGCGCGTTGATTGTTCCTGCATGGCGCGGGTAGGCAGGCCCATGCAGGACACGCCGTAAACCCATCCATGGGGGCTCGATCGGCGCATCCATGCGCCTCACGGTCCTGCATGGGCCTGCCTACCCCCGCTGGACAGTTCCCCGCGCCGGCGCGGAGGGAATGGAAAGCAAGAGCAACAGCAAAAGCAAAAGCAAAGAGCCGGGCAATGCCCGGCTCTTTGCTTTTCAAGCGCAATCCCTCTGGTGGACCTGCTGCCGCGCCCGCAGGAAATTGTCTGGAGGAGGCGGGGCACCCTGGTCAGGACCGTTGGCGCCATGGATGGCGCCATCGAGCACCATGGAGGGGCTTTTGCGTGTCCTGACCAGGGTGCCCCGCCTCCTCCCAGCCGATAGCAGGCAGGCGCAGGAGGATCCGCCAACGCATTTCATTCCGGCGCCAGCTGGTCCATCCGTATCCGGTTGGCGAACAGCGAAAACGCCAGCATGCCGGCCAGGCCGTTTGCCCGGCTCACCCAGTGCGGCAGCCAGCGCGGCGGCTTCAGCACACCCGCTTCGAACAGCGGCGCGAACGCGATCGCATCGGCCAGGCTCATCTTGCCGGCGAACAACCAGCGGCAGACCTGCAGGCGGTCCTCGGCCAACATGTGGCGGAAGAAGGTATGCACCGACACCAGGCCACGCAGGTACACCGTGTCCTTGGTGAAGGCCAGGCCGCCACTGGGCGGCACGCCGCGGAACACGCGCTGTGCCGAAGCGAAGCTTTCTTCGGCGTTCTGCCCGGCATCGCAGAAGTAGCGGAACACTTCGATGAAATCGGCGCCTTCGCGTGCCATGGCAATCGCTTCGGTACGCAGGCTGATGCGTTTCAGGCGCTCGATGTCGATGCTGCCAGTGATCTGCTCGGCAAACGTCGCCAACCCTTCCTGGGTCGCAGTCACCCGCGGCGAGGACAACGCCAGGCTGGGCAGCACCGGTTGTTCGCGGCCATTCAAGGCGGTCAGCGAATGCACCAGCGCTTCGTGGTGGAACAGCTGCGCGCGGTCGTAGGCACTGAAGCGCGCACTGGTGCGCAGGCGGATGCGGGTCGGTCCGGCAGCGGCCTTGGACACCAGCTCTGGATCGAGCTGCACCTGGATGATGCGCGATTCGAAGAACGCATCCAGGTCATTCTGCAGCTGCAGCTGCAGGGCAATGGCCGAGACCGGCACCTGCTCTTCCGGCGCCAGCAGTTCGTGATCGAGTTCGGCAGCAATCTGGATGAAGTGACGCGCCGCCTCGCGCGTGCTCGGGCCATTGCCTGGCAACGGCTGCTCGGGCGCGCCGAACAACTGCACCGAACAGGTATCGACCGCCGCCGTGCCCAACCCTTCCAGCAGCTGCGCGGCCAGGTCCCAGCTCTGCGCCGACTGGCGCACGTAGTGGCCCAGCGGATGAGTATCATCGCAGTCGGCGGCGATCGCAGCCAATGCGCGGCGCTCCTCGCTGAAATCCAGCCTCGGGTAATCCACCTTCGGCAGCACCGGCTGTCCACGTGCCACGCTGTCCAGGAACGGTGCCTGCAGCGTGGCCGGCCAGCTGGTCAGGCCCAGCAGGCGGATGCCCCCCACGGCCTCGACCAGGCGCGCATCGAGCGCTGCATGGTGGGCCACGTCACGGTCCAGCGTCGCAGTCGGTTCCATGCGCGGACTATAACGCCCTGCCGTGTCCGGCGCCGTGCGCCGCCGCCCGAGCATCGGCTCGGGCGCTACAGGAAATGACTCCGCCGCGGACCCACTGTAGAGCCTAGCCCACGCTCGGCTGCTGTGCTACCGCCGGCGGTTCTTGCTCGCCGGGCGGAACTGCTGGCCCTTGCCCTTCCTGCCGCCACGCTCCTGCGCGGTCTCGGCCTGGCGAACAGCCAGCTTGGCGGCGGCGGCGGCCACTTCTTCCTTCAGCTTGAAGTAGTTCAGCAGTCGGCTCTCTTCGATCTCGCCGGCCTCGATCGCGGCACGTACCGCACAGCCCGGTTCCTGCTGGTGCTTGCAGTCGTTGAAACGGCACTGTGCGGCCAACGCTTCGATATCGGCGAAGCCACCTTCCGACAGCGTCTCTTCACCGGTCGGCTTCAGCTCGCGCATGCCGGGGGTGTCGATCAGGCAGGCGCCCGACGGCAGCGGCATCAGCGCGCGATGGGTGGTGGTGTGTCGTCCGCGCGAATCGTTGGCACGCACCGCGTTGGTCTTCATCCGCTGCTCGCCGAGCAGCGTGTTGGTCAACGTGGACTTGCCGGCACCGGACGAGCCCACCAGCACCACGGTGCGGCCCGGGACCAGCCACGGTTGCAGCACGGCAACGCTGTCGGCATCCAGGCCGTTGATCGCATGCAGCGCGATGCCCTGCATCTCCAGCTCTTCCAGCACCGCCAGCGCATCCTCGCTGTACTCGGTCTGGTCGGCCTTGGTCAGCACCACCACCGGTTCGGCACCGCCACCGCCGACCAGCAGCAGGTAGCGCTCGATGCGGCGCGGATTGAAGTCAGCGTCCAGGCCACAGACGATGAACACCGTATCGATGTTGGCCGCGATCACCTGCTGGTGGTAGTGCTCACCTGCGGCACCACGCTTGATCGCGGTGCGCCGTGGCAGCAGGGCGACGATGCGGATGCCATCGAGCAGCACCCAGTCGCCCACCGCCGGCCGCTCATGGCTGGGGAAGCGGGGGCGCTGCCATTCGGGCAGCGACTCGGCCTTGATCGATGCATCCGGGCCATCGGCCACCACGTAGTGGGTGCGGTGCTGTTCGATCACCCGTGCCGGGCGGGCCTGCGGGTGCGCGGCCATCGCGGCCTGCCAGTCGGCCTGCTGTGGCGGGCCGGGCCAGGGCCAGCCGATGGTCTGCAGGGCGATGAAATCGGGGGTCTGGGTCATCGCCGCCATTCTACCTGTGCCAGCGCCCTGCCAGCCCAGCAGTGACGGGCCCGGAGCCCTTGCCATGCAGTGCAGCAATTCCGGTAGGATGGAAGCCCCATGCCTTTTGACGGCCCAGCTCCCATGTCCACCACCTCGCCCAAGCCCCTGGCCATCCGCGAGCGCCTTTCCGAAGTGCGCTACGAAATCCGCGGAGAACTGGCGCGGCGAGCCCGGGAGCTGGAGGCGCAGGGCCGCAAGCTGATCAAGCTCAACATCGGAAACCCGGGCGCTTTCGGCTTCCGCGCGCCGGAGCACCTGCAACGCGCGATCGCCGACGACATGGGCCGCACCGACCCATACACCCACCAGCAGGGCCTGCCGGTGGCGCGCGAAGCCATCGCCAGCTACTACGCCCGCCGTGGCGCGCCCGATGCGCACCCGGACCGCGTCTTCCTCGGCAACGGCGTCAGCGAGCTGATCGACCTGTCGCTGCGTGCGCTGCTCAACCCGGGCGACGAAGTGCTGGTGCCCTCGCCCGACTACCCGCTGTGGTCGGCTTCGACCATCCTCAACGATGGCCGCCCGGTGTACTACCGCTGCGCGCCGGAGAACGGCTTCCAGCCGGACCCGAGCGAGATCGAGACGCTGGTCTCTTCGCGCACCCGCGCCATCGTGCTGATCAATCCGAACAATCCCAGCGGCGCCAGCTACCCGCGCGAACTGCTGGAGCGCGTGGTGGAAATCGCGCGCCGCCACAACCTGCTGCTGCTGGTCGATGAGATCTACGACCAGATCCTGTACGACGACGCGGTGTTCCAGCCGGTCGCGCCGCTGGCCGGTGATCATCCGTGCCTGACCTTCAGTGGCCTGAGCAAGGTGCACCGCGCCTGCGGCTGGCGTGTGGGCTGGGCCCACCTCAGCGGTGACGATGCCCGCTTGGGCGACTTCCGCGCCGCGCTGGACCTGTTGGGCGCACTGCGCCTGTGCGCCAACGTGCCGGGCCAGTACGCCATCGAGGCGGCGGTGAACGGTCCGGACACCATCTCCGAGCTGTGCACGCCGGGCGGCCGCCTGTATGAAACCCGCCGCGCGGTGATCGAGGCCTGCGAAGCCAGCGAGCACCTGTCACTGGTCGCGCCGGCCGGCGCGCTGTATGCGTTCCCGGCCGTGGTCGGTGCCGCTGCGAAGGGCTTCGACGACCACGATTTCGCGCTGGACCTGATGAACAACGAAGGCGTGCTGGTGGTGCCGGGCTCAAGCTTCAACGTGCCCTACCGCCATCATTTCCGCGTGACCCTGATGCCGGAAGCTTCGGTGATGCGCGATGTGTTCGCCCGCATCGACCGCGTGCTGGCGCGGCGTGCCGAGGATGCGACCAAGGTCGTGCCGCTGAAGCCGCGCCGTTCGGTGGCCTGAGCCGTGGCATTGTCCTACCTGGCGCTGGGCGATTCGTACACCATCGGTGAAGCGGTTGCAGTCGAAGGCCGCTGGCCGCACCAGCTGGCCGCCGCCCTGCGTGCGCAGGGCATCGACCTGTCCAACCCGCAGACCATTGCGACCACCGGCTGGACCACTGACGAGCTCGATGCGGGTATCGACGCGACCGCACCGCAGGGTCCGTTCGATTTCGTCAGCCTGCTGATCGGCGTCAACAACCAGTACCGCGGGCGTCCTCTGGACGAATACCGCAGCCAGTTCCAGGCCCTGCTGCAGCGGGCGATCGGCTTCGCCGGCGGTGATGCCGGCCGCGTGCTGGTGCTGTCCTTCCCCGATTGGGGCGCCACCCCGTTCGGTGCCGGCAGTGGCCGCGACCTGGCCGCGATCGAGATCCAGACCGACGAGTTCAATGCCGCCGCCGAGGTGATCAGTACCCGGCACGGCGTAGCCTTCGTCGACATCACCGACATCAGCCGCGCGCAGGGCGAAGACCCGACGATGATCGCCGAGGACGGCCTGCATCCTTCAGCGCGGATGTACGCGCTGTGGAGCGCGCGCGCGCTGCCGGTTGCCGCGCATCTGCTTGGCGGCACGGACTGAGGCGATGGACGGCACGCCACGGAACGGCCCGCCCCTGCCCTATGCTCCCCTGACGGCCCCGCAGGCCCGCTTGATCGCCGAAGCGTTCCGCCCGGCGCAGGCCTGGGGCAGCCGCCGCGACTACTACTACACCCGCGGCAAGCTCGGCAGCGATCCGCTGTACGACGGCGTGCTGCAGCATCTGCCTGACGACGGACAGCCGGTGCTGGACCTCGGCTGCGGGCTGGGCCTGTTCGCCCATGTACTGCGCCAGCGCGGCGGCACCCAGCGCTACCTGGGCGTGGACGTGGATGCGGGCAAGATCGCCCGCGCGCAACGTGCCGCCGTCGAGCTGCATGACGTGCGCTTCGACTGCGTGGACGTGCAGGCGCCACTGCCGGCGCAGGCCGGGCACGTCCTGCTGCTGGACGTGCTGCAGTACCTGGACGCGGACCCACAGCAGGCACTGCTGCGCGCGGCCAGTGCACGGGTGGCCCCCGGCGGCTGCCTGCTGCTGCGCACGCCGCTGGCCACCGGCGATGGCCGCGACCGCACCACGCGGGTGGCGGACCGGCTGGCCTGGCTGGTCGGCTGGATGGGCACACGCCCGCGCCACTATCCCGATCCACGGGTACTGCAGACAACGCTTGCCGAAGCGGGATTGCAGGTGGCCGCCCCCCGGCCACTGCATGGGCGTACGCCGTTCAACAGCTGGCTGCTGGTAGCGCGGCGCTACCGCATACGTATCAGCCGGTAGGCAGCTGCGCCTTCAAGCCGCGCTCTTCCAACGCCTGCAGCACGCGCTCGATGATCACCAGATTGTGGCCGTGGGCGGCGCCTTCGTGCAGCAGCACGATGGCTCCTGGCCGCAGGTCGGGCAGCAAACGCGCCAGCACGCCCTCCGGCGTGCAGCCGACGCCGTCGTAACCGCGTGCACTCCAGCCCACGCGCACCAGGCCGAGCGCCTTCAACACCGGCGCCACGAACGGGTTGGTCATGCCCACCACCGAGCGATACCAGCGCACCGGATGCCCGCTCAGCGCCTGCAGCGCATGCTGGCAGCCTTCGATCTCGGCCCGCATCGCCGCTGGGCCCAGGCGCCAGAAGCGGGCCTGCGGGTGGCTGAGACTGTGATTGCCGAGATCGTGGCCACGGCGCAGGATCTCGGCCACCAGTTCCGGCTGCGCCAGCGCACGGTCCCCCACCAGGAAGAAGGTCGCACGCGCCTGGTGGCGGTCCAGGAGGTCGAGCACGGCACGGGTTTCCGGGCCGGGGCCGTCATCGATCGTCAGCCAGACACTGTTGCCAGCGTCCGGCACCCGGCTCAATACCGGCGCGTAGAAACGGCTGTTGGGCAGGAATATCGGCACCATGAACAGCGCGTGGCTGGCCACCATCAGCGGCAGGGCCCAGTGCCAGCCTGCCAGTACCCATACCAGGATCACGGCCAACTGCGACGCCACCAGCCAGGGCAGCCAGCGCCAGGGCCGGGTCGGGATGCGATGCAATGTTCCTGCGTTGCTCATCCCCCATGATGCCATGGGGGGTAGAATTGATGATTCGAATTCCCGGAACCCCGACGTCCATGTCCCTCGATCCCGCCCTGCGTTCGCGCATCGAATCCATCCTCAACGCCAACCGCGTCGTGCTGTTCATGAAGGGCCAGCCGTCGATGCCGCAGTGTGGCTTCTCGGCCAAGGCCGTGGGCGCGCTGCAGGACCTCGGTGTCGAGTTCGCCCACGTCAACGTGCTGGCCGACCAGGAAATCCGTGAAGGCATCAAGGCCTACGGCGACTGGCCGACCATCCCGCAGCTGTACATCGACGGCGAACTGGTCGGCGGCAGCGACATCGTGCTGCAGATGGCCGCCAGCGGCGAACTGAGCAGCGTGCTGGGCCTGGCCGCACCGGACCGCACCCCGCCGAGCATCACCGTCACCCCGGCCGCTGTGGAAATGCTCAAGGGCGCGCTGGCCGACGCTCCGGGCGCTGCCCTGCAGCTGACCATCGACGCCGGCTTCCAGCCGAACTTCCAGCTGGCCCCGCATGACGAAGGCGCGATCGCTGCCGAATCCAACGGCCTGCGCGTGCAGTTCGACCTGTCCAGCGCCCGTCGCGCCAACGGCATCACCATCGACTGGGTGGACGACATCCGCGGCAAGGGCCTGGCCATCGACAACCCGAACGCGCCGAAGCCGGTACAGGAAATCAGCGTGCGTGATGCCGATGACATGGTGCGTGCCGGCAACATCACCCTGGTGGACGTGCGCCCGGCCGACGAGCGTGAGATCGCCGCCGTGGGCGTTCCGTTCAAGACCTTCGACGGCAACGGCCGTGCCGAGCTGGAAGCCCTGCCCAAGGACACCGCACTGGCCTTCATGTGCCACCACGGTGGCCGCAGCGCGCAGGCCGCCGAGCAGTTCCGCGCCCTCGGCTTCACCAAGGTGTTCAACGTCACCGGCGGCATCAACGCCTGGTCCGAAGACGTCGACAACGGCGTGCCGAAGTACTGATCGGCACTGAAAAAGGGGACGGAGAGGATTAAGTCGTTTGTGCCATAAACGTCTTAATCCCCTCCGTCCCCATTTTCTTAGCCGGCAAACCCGCCTTCGGCCAGGTAATCCAGCTCTTCCGCCGTGGGCAAGCGACCGAGCACGGCATTGCGATGCGGGAAGCGCCCGAAGCGGCGGATGATGTCGCGGTGCAGTTCGGCGTACTGCAGGTACTCCTTGTCACCCAGCACGTCGAACATCGCCACCGAACGGTCCTGGTCCATCGGATCCTCGGAGTGCTCGAACGGCAGGTAGATGAAGGCGCGCAGCTTCGGTACCAGCTGCAGGTCCAGGCCTTCCTCGATGGCGCGCATGGCGTAGTGCCGGGCCAGGCCATCGGTGGCGTAGGAATGGGCGGTCCCACGGAAGCAGTTGCGCGGGAACTGGTCCAGCAGCAGCATCAGCGCCAATGCCCCTTCGGCACTGCCCAGCCAATGCTCACGCCCGCGCGAAGCGGCGGCGAAATGCTCATCCAGAAACAACTGGCGGAACTGCGCGTCGAACGCATCATCGCGGGCGAACCACTTTGCAGGGCCCGCCTCGTTCCAGAATTCCACCACTTGCGCGGCAACGTCCATTACCTACTCCCAGGCCCGGACGCCCCGCGCCCGGCCTTCATCATCATTCGTCGAAGCGCAGGTGGCGGACCGACTTGCCGTTGCGCCGGATAAGCTTAAGCGCCTCGATACCGATCTGGATATGGTTTTCCACGAACTGGGAGCTGACCTTGGCATCGGAGGCTTCGGTCTTGACCCCATCGGGGATCATCGGCTGGTCCGAGACCAGCAGCAGCGCGCCACTGGGGATGTGGTTGGCGAAGCCGGCGGCGAACACCGTGGCCGTTTCCATGTCGATGGCCATGCAGCGCATCGCCCGCAGCCGCTCCTTGAAGCCCTCGTCGTGTTCCCAGACCCGGCGGTTGGTGGTGTAGACCGTGCCTGTCCAGTAGTCGTGGCCGAGGTCGCGGATCATGGTCGAGACCGCACGCTGCAGGGCAAAGGCCGGCAGGGCCGGGACTTCCGGTGGCAGGTAATCGCCCGAGGTACCCTCGCCACGGATCGCAGCGATCGGCAGCACCAGGTCACCCAGCTGGTTCTTGCGCTTGAGGCCACCGCACTTGCCCAGGAACAGCACCGCCTTGGGCATCACCGCCGACAGCAGGTCCATGATGATCGCGGCATTGGGGCTGCCCATGCCGAAGTTGATCATGGTGATGCCATCGATGGTGGCACTGGCCATCGGCCGGTCCAGGCCGATGACCGGCGCGCCGGTCAGCTCGGAGAACGTATGCAGGTAGCCCCCGAAGTTGGTCAGCAGGATGTGCTGGCCGAACTGGTCCAAGGGCACGCCGGTATACCGGGGCAGCCAGTTGTCGACGATTTCCTGCTTGCTCTTCATGGGCGGTCCGGTACGGCGGGGACCGGGTATTTTCAGCCACCCGGCCGGTGCCGTCGAGCTACCGTCGGCAGGCCTGTGAAGAAGGTCACTTGGCAAGCCCGCCGCCTCCGGGCTAGCGTCGACGGTTGGACCAGGCTGCAAGGGGAACTGCATGGCATCGACGTTGTTGCGCGCCGGGGTGGCCCTGGCGCTGCTTTCATTGAGCACGGCTCCGGCGGTGGGCGCCTCGCGCTTCGTCGCCGATCCCTACCCCAGCACCTACCAGGCCCATCCTGATGCGCCGGTACTGATCCAGAACGCCACGGTGCTGACCGGTACCGGCCGGCGCCTGGACAACGCCGACGTGCTGCTGCGCGACGGCCGCATCGCCGCCGTCGGTCGCCAACTGCAGGCCGATGCCGGTGTCACCCGCATCGATGCGCAGGGCAAGTGGGTCACCCCCGGGCTGATCGACGTGCATTCGCATCTGGGTGTATACCCCAGCCCCGGCGTCGGCGCGCACAGCGACGGCAACGAGATGACCGCACCGGTCACCGCCAACGTCTGGGCCGAACACTCGGTGTGGCCTCAGGACCCAGGCTTCGCCACGGCACTGGCCGGCGGCGTGACCAGCATGCAGGTGCTGCCCGGCTCGGCCAACCTGGTGGGTGGCCGCGGCGTGACCCTGAAGAACGTCCCGGCCATCACCTACCAGGCGATGAAGTTCCCCGGCGCTCCATGGGGCCTGAAGATGGCCTGCGGCGAGAACCCCAAGCGGGTCTATGGCGAAGGCAAGGGCGTGACCCCGGCCACGCGCATGGGCAACGTGGCCGGCTACCGTGCCGCCTTCATCGACGCCGCCGACTACATCGCCAAGAACAAACCCAAGCCGGCCAAGCGCAAGGGATGGTTCGGCAGCGACAAGGGCGACAGCGCCGGGGATGCAGGCGGCAAGCGCGATCTCAAGCTGGACACGCTGGCCGGCGCCATCGAAGGCGACATCCGCGTGCACATCCACTGCTACCGCGCCGACGAGATGGCCACCATGCTCGACCTGGCCAAGGAATTCGGCTTCAAGGTGGCCGCTTTCCACCACGGTGTGGAGGCCTACAAGCTGGCCGACCGGCTGGCCGCCGACGGCGTCTGCGGCGCACTCTGGGCCGACTGGTGGGGCTTCAAGATGGAAGCCTTCGACGGCATTCCCGAGAACATCGCGCTGGTCGACCGGCCGAAGAACAGCTGTGCCATCGTCCATTCCGATTCACCCGAAGGCATCCAGCGCCTGAACCAGGAAGCGGCCAAGGTAATGGCGTCCGCGCGCCGCGCGCGCATGGCGGAGATCACGCCCGAGCACGCCATCACCTGGATGACCGCCAACGCCGCCAAGGCGCTGGGCATCGAGGGCCAGACCGGCACCCTGGAAGCCGGCAAGATGGCCGATGTGGTGGTGTGGAACGGCAACCCCTTCAGTTCGTACGCACTGGCTGAGCAGGTCTTCATCGACGGCCGGCGGCTGTATGACCGCGGCGCGCCGGCGAGCACGCCGCGTTCTGATTTCCAGCTCGGCCAGGAGGTGCGCTGATGGTGGTGCTCAAGCAGTTGACGCAGTCTGCCGCGAAGGGCAGCCGAGCATGGTTCGGCGCTACTGTCATGGTGCTGGCCTGCATCTCCGCATCCGCACAGGCACAGGACCTGCTGGTGCGCAACGCGACGGTGCATACCGCCAGCACGCGCGGCAGCCTGCAGAACGCCGATGTGCTGGTGCAGGGCGGCATCATCCGCGCGGTGGGCAACGGCCTGTCAGCGCCTGCCGGCGCCACCGTGATCGAGGCCAATGGCCGCCCCCTGACGCCGGCGCTGTTCGGCGGTATCACCGAAACCGGCATCGAAGAGGTCTCGGGTGAATCGAGCACGGTGGACAGTTCGTTGAAGCTCGGCGAGCAACCACTGCGTCCGGAATTCGACGTCACCCTCGCCTACAACCCGGCCTCGGTGCTGATTCCGGTCACGCGCCTGGAAGGCATCGGCTTCACTGCGTTGGGCGCTGCCACCGGCGGTGGTTTCGTGGCTGGCCAGGGCGGCGTGATGCGGTTGGACGGCAGCGCCGACCCGATCGGCCCGCGCGCCCTGTTCCTGCGCATCGGCGCGGCAGCCTCCGAACTGACCGGGCATTCACGCGCCGCGCAATGGATGCTGTTGCAGCAGATGATCGACGAAGCACGCGGACAGGTGGCTGCGGACTCGCCGCACGCACTGCTGACCCCGGCCGGGCGCCGCACGCTCAGCCGCTATCTGGCCGGCCAAGGCCGCATCGTGGTGGAGGTCGATCGTGCCTCGGACATCCGCCAGCTGCTGCGCTGGGCCGCGCGCGAGAAGGTGAAGATCGCCATCGCCGGTGCCAGCGAAGCGTGGCAGGTCGCGCCGGAGCTGGCCGCCGCACAGGTGCCGGTGTTCGTCGACGTGCTGGCCAACCTGCCGGCCAGCTTCGACCAGATCGGCGCCACCCTGGAAAATGCCGCACGCCTGCAACGCGCCGGCGTGCCGGTGTCGTTCGTGCAGCGCGGCGACGCCACCCACAACGCGCGCAAGATGCGCCAGCTGGCCGGCAACGCGGTGGCCAACGGTTTGCCGTGGGCCGATGGCCTGGCCGGGCTGACCCGGGTGCCGGCGCAGGCGTTCGGGGTGGCCGACCAGATCGGCAGCATCGAGCCGGGCAAGCGTGCCGACCTGGTGCTGTGGGAGGGCGACCCGCTGGATGTGGCGCACTACGCCGAACAGGTCTGGCTGGGCGGCCGTGCGATGCCGATGCGCTCGCGCCAGACCGAACTGCGCGACCGCTACCTGCAGCGCAACGCGCAGCCCTGACCGCACACGAGGACACACCGATGGCGACATTGCGCTGGTACTTCGACTTCGTCTCGCCCTATTCCTACCTGCACTGGCAGAAGCTGAAGCAGTTGCCACAGTTCGGGCAGATCCAGACCGTGCCGATCGCCTTCGGTGCGGTACTGCATCACCTGGGCAACCTGGGCCCGGCCGAGATTCCGGCCAAGCGTCGTTTCATCTACCGCCAGCTGCTATGGAACGCACAGGCCGAGGGCACGCCCCTGCACTTCCCGCCGGGCCACCCATTCAACCCGCTGTCCGCCCTGCGCCTGTGCCTGGCCGCTGGCGCCAGCACGCAAGCGGTGGACGTGCTGTTCGACTGGATCTGGCGCGAAGGCCACGCGGGCGACAGCCCTGAGGCCCTGCGCGAACCGGCCGCGCGGCTGGGTATCGAGGATGTCGCATCCGCCATCGCCGACCCGGCGGTGAAGGAACAGCTGCGGCGCAACACAGAGGCCGCGATCGCGGCCGGCGTGTTCGGGGTACCCACCCTGGCCATCGGCGACGAGCTGTTCTGGGGCAACGACGCGCACCCGCTGATGGCCGCGGTGCTGGCCGATCCGGGCTTGCTGCGGCAGCCCGAATGGCAGCGTGTGGCCAACCTGCCGGTAGCGGTGCAGCGCAGTCGCTGAACAGGGCGTGGCGCGTATCCCTCGCGCGCCGGGCTGGGATTTGAGATAGATTTCACGTTTCCGAACCTACAACCGCCCTGGAGGGGGAGCCGCGGATGCGCATCGGAATCGTCGTCGACTCGGCCTGCGACCTGCCGCCGGACTTCATCGCCACACACAACATCGTGCTGCTGCCGATCACCGTACGGATTGGCGAAGCCGTGCTGGCCGATCACCGCGATGAGCAGGCCACGCTGAGCTTCCTGCACGCGCACGTGGCCGAGCATGGCGCTGAAGCGGAGACCATCCCCTTCAGCGTCAACCAGATCCGCGACCTGTTCCTGCAGCAGCTGGTGATCGATTACGACCACGTGTTCTGCATGACCATCACCAAGACCCGCAGCCCGATCCATGACAACGCGCTGCAGGCCAGCTTTGCCATCCTCAACGACTACAAGCCGGTGCGTCAGGCAGCGGGCTACAACTCGCCGTTCGCACTGCGCGTGCTCGACACCCAGAACCTGTTCGCTGCCCAGGCGGTAACGGCGGTGGAAGCGGTGCGCCTGCGCGACAGCAACGCCAGCGTGCAGCAGATCCGCGAACGATTGGAGGAACTGGCGGGCAACGTGCATGGCTACATGGTTACCCGCGACCTGTACTACATGCGCGCACGTGCGCGGCACAAGGGTGACCGCAGTGTCGGCCTGCTCAGTGCAGCGCTGGGCAGCGCACTGGACATCAAGCCGGTGCTGCATGGCTACCGCGGCGAGACCGGGCCGGTGGCCAAGATCAAGGGCTTCGACAACGCCGTGCAGAAGCTTTTCGCGGTGGTCGGCCAACGTGTGCGTGCCGGGCTGATGACACCGACGGTGTGCGTCAGCTACGGCGGTGAGCTGGACGAGCTGCGCACCCTGCCCGGCTACGCCCAGTTGAAGGAGGTCTGCGCCACCCATGGCGTGGCCGTGTACGAATCGGTGATGAGCCTGACCGGCATGGTCAATGTCGGCAAGGGCGCGGTCACCGTGGGCTTTGCCGATGGGCCACATCGGTTTGAATGAAGGCCAACCGTGGCGGGAATCTGCACATCGATTCCACCAAGACTGTGCCAGCCTTGCCGCACTTCAAGGAGAACTCCATGCCTGCGCAGTACCACATCAGCCTGCCCGATCCCTCCAAGGCCCGCGGCAACGACCCTGACCTGTCCTTCCATTCGCAGGGCGCCGCCGGTTTCGCCGAAGAGCTGCAGGACGCCCTGCGCAGCGGCACGCTGTTCGAGCGCTGGAAGGCCAAGCAGCCCGACCCGGATGCGGTGGAACCGCAGTGGGGCGTGACCGATCCGGAGGCCACCGTGACCGGCGAGCAGAAGGACCTGCGCATCAACCTCGTCGCCACCACCCGCATCGACAGTGACGTGTTCAAGCAGCGCCTGCGCCTGCTGGCCGGCCACCATTGGGAACTGCGCGACGTGCGTTGAGGCACCCGCCCGCCGGGCATGGCCCGGCGTTTCCATTTCCCTACCAGCCACCGCCCAGCGCGCGGTACAGCTCCACCCGCGCGATTGCCGCCGTAGCCTGGCTGTTGGCCAGTGCGGCCTGGTTGTCCAGTGCGATGCGCTGGGTGGTCAGCACGTCCAGCATGTCGACCACGCCGGCCTGGTACTGCCGGCGCGCCGCACCGAGCGCGGTCTCGCTTTCGTCCACCGCCACGTGCAGCTGCACGGTGCGCTGCTGTTCGGCGGCGTAGCCATCGATGGCGTCGTCCACTTCATGCCAGGCCTGCAGCACCGTGCGCTGGAACTGCAGCGACGACTGTTGCTGCTGCAGCTTGCTCAACGCGAGGTTGGCCTTGAGCCTGCCGCCCTGGAAGATCGGCAGGCTGATCGACGGCCCGATGCTGAAACGGTGTGCGTTCCAGCCATCCAGATCATCCAGCTGCTTGGCCTGGAAGCCAGCGTCGCCATTCAAGGTGATACGCGGCAGGAAACTGGCCTTGGCCACGCCGATGCCGGCCGTTGCGGCATGCAACGCCGCTTCGGCGCGACGGATGTCAGGGCGACGCTCGGCCAGTTCGCTGGGCAGCCCCACCGCCACGGCCGGCAGTGCGGGCCAGTCACGGCATGCATTCTGCAGCTGCGCATCCAGTGCCTGCGGAGGCTGCGCCAGCAGGAACGCCAGTGCATTGCGCAGCTGCGATTCACGATGCCGCAGCGGCGCGATGCGTGCCTGCAGCGATGCCACCTGCGCGGACGCGCTGGACACCTGCAGCGTGCTGGCCACGCCCTGGCGTTGGCGTGCTTCGGTCAGGCGCTTGATGTCGTGGGCGATGCCGAGGTTGTCCTCGGTGATCGCCAGCAGCTGCCGCGTCGCGCGCAGCTGCAGATAATCACGCGCGGTTTCCGCCAGCAGCGCGATGCGCACTGCATGTGCATCCTCCTCGGCCATCTGCACACGCGCATCGGCGGCTTCCACCTGGCGGCGCACCCGTCCCCACAGATCCAGTTCCCAGCTCAGGCCGATGCCGGCCTGGAACAGCCCATAGTCATCACGACCGCCGTTGCCGGACGGATCGTTCAAGCCCACCTCGCTGTTGCGTGCGCGTGCGCCGCTGGCGGTAGCGCTGACGCTGGGCAGACGGTCGGCGGCGCTGACGCCACGCGCGGCGCGGCTCTGCTGCACGCGGTTGGCCGCCAGCTGCAGGTCCAGGTTGGCCTCCAGCACCTGGCTGGCCAGCTGTCCGAGCAGTGGGTCGTCGAAGCCGGCCCACCAGGCGGCGTCCTGATCGATCGCGTTGCCCGCGACGGCCTCGCCCTGCCAGTGACTGGGCAGTTCCGCCTGAGGACGTACGAAGTCCGGACCCATCGTGCAGGCAGCCAGGGCCGTGCACAGGCTGGCCGCAACGAAGGTGCTGCGGAACAAGGCAACTGCGCTCATGCGCCCTCCCCGGCCGCATGGCCCGGACTGTGCTTCACGCTCTGCGCGCGCGCGCGGCTGCCCAGGTCGACACTGGCTTCCACCGACATGCCGGCACGCAGCTGGTCCAGCAGCGGCTGGCCCGGCTCCAGCACGATCTTCACCGGAATACGCTGCACCACCTTGGTGAAGTTGCCGGTGGCATTCTCCGGTGCGACAGCGGCGAAGGTGACGCCGGTGGCCGGCGCGATGCTGTCGATGTGCCCGCGCAGCGGCTTGCCCGGGAACACGTCCACCTTCAGTTCGACCTGCTGGCCGGCCTGCATGCGGGTCATCTGTGTTTCCTGGAAGTTGGCGACCACGAAGGCACGCTTCAGCGGCACCACCGCGGCCACCGGTGTACCCGGGGTCAGGTAGGCACCTACGCGCACTGCACGACGACCGACCATTCCGTCGATCGGTGCACGCAGCACGGTGTGCGACAGATCCAGTTCTGCGCGGGCCTGCGCCGCTTCCGCGCGTTGCACCGCGGCCTGCGCAGCCTGCACACCGGCGGTCAGGATGTCGGTGCGCTGGCGCGCGGTCGACAGCGCCGCCTGGCCCTGCTGCAGGTGGGCACTGGCCACGGCCTGCTTCGACTGCGCCTGCTGCGCGTTCTGCACGGTTCCGGCGCCGTCACGGGCCAGTTCGCGGTAGCGCTGCTGGTCGGCACTGGCCAGGGTCAGTTCGGAACGGCTGACATCGACACTGGCCCTGGCCTGCGCGATCAGCGAATCCTGCTGGGCCAGTGCGGCCTGTGCGTTGGCGAGCTGTGCGCGGGCATTGGCAAGGTCGGCACGGGCCGCCTGCAGGGCGACCTGGTAGTCACGGTCGTCGATGCGGGCCAGCACGTCGCCGGCCTTCACCGACTGGTTGTCCTCCACCTCCACGGCACTGACGAAGCCGGGAATTTTCGGAGCCACCAGGGTGTAGTCGGCCACCACGTACGCATTGTTGGTGCTCTGGTGGCCAGAGTCGCGCAGCAGCAGCCAGGCGCCGATGGCCAGGGCCAGTACGCCCAGGCCCAGGCCGGTGTTGAGAGTGGTTCGATTGATCGTCATGAGGGGTTCCTGCGAAAGGTTCAGGCCACTGCACGTGGCGGGTGGATGCGGGTGGGCATCCAGGCAATGAGGGGAATGAAGGCCAGCGCCACCAGTGCGACCACCCAGTACAGGTCGGCCGAGGTCAGCGCCTGCACCTGTGCATGCAGGCGCGCGCCGAGCTGCGGGCCATCGGCCAGCCACGGTTGCTCGCCCAGGCGGTCGACCAGCACGGTGGAATGGAAATGACGGCGGCCTTGGGCGACGGCATCCAGTACGCCGCTGGCGAGCACCGCAGCGAAACCCTTGACCGTGTTGAACCACGCCGAGGCAAATGGGCCGTCCTGCGGCGCCAGGCCGCCGGTGGCCAGCATCAGCAGCGGCAGCACCGCCATCGGTTGTGCGAACACCTGCAGCAGCTGCACCCACAGGAAGTTGTCGCGGATCCAGGCCACGTCCAGGTGCGAGCCCAGCCAGCAGGCCAGCGCCAGCATCGCCAGGCCGGTGGCCTGCACCCAGCGGCAGTCCACCGCGCGGATGTTCAGCAGCGCCGCCACCAGCGGCAGCGCGATCACCTGCGGCAGCGCCACCCACAGCAGCATCGGTGCGGTCTGCAGCGGCCGGTAACCCTGCACGCTGGCCAGGAAACCGGACGGGATGGAGATCACCGCCAGCAGCACGAACAGCACGCCGCCCAGCGTCACCAGCGAGTAGCTGAGATTGCGGTTGGCCAGCAGTTGCAGCTTGAAGAACGGCAAGGGGTGGAACCATTCATTGATCATGAACAGCACCATCAGGCCGGCGCCCCCCCCGATCATCAGCGTGATCATCGGCGAGTCGAACCAGTTCAGGCGCGGGCCCTGCACCAGGCCCAGTACCAGCAGCACCAGCGCTGGCAGGCCGAGCAGCAGGCCGACCGTATCGAACTGGGCGAAGCGTTCCAGCCTCAGCGGGTCCTGTGGCAGACCCCAGCTGACCATCGCCATGGCGGCCAGGCAGTACGGCACGATCTGCCAGAACGCCCAGTGCCAGCCCACCTGCTCGACCCAGAACGCGGCCAGCGGCGTGCCCATGCTCGGGCCGAACGTCGCCGTCAGCGCGTAGCCGGCCAGGCCGTACAGCTTGATGCCCGGCGGCAGGAAGCGCAGCGCCACGCTCATCAGCAACGGCGGCAGTGCACCACCGCACAGGCCCTGCAATGCACGCAGCAGCAGGAACACTTGCAGGTTCGGGGCGAGCGGGCACAGCACGCCCAGCACCATGAAGCCACCGATCATCGCCAGCGCGAAACGACGCAGCGAGAAGGTGGCGGCACACCACGGCGCGAAGGCCATCGCACTGACCGACATCGCGCTGTAGAGGGCGACGATCCAGCTGCCGTCATCGACGCTGAAACCCATCGCGCCACGGATGTCGGCCAGGGCGACCTTGGTGATGTTCTCGTTGAAGCCCGACACCAGCACCGCCAGCAGCACGCCACACAGGCCGACCAGAACGCGGCGGTCGAGCCCGGGGGCGGCGGCAGGACGGGGCGCTGCAGCGGCCGGGACAGCGGCGGCCGGCGTACTCATCGCCGGGCACCGATCCGTGCAGTGCACGGCATGTTGGGGGTCATTGGAATGCGCTCAGTGAAACTCCGGGGAGCGCAGTCTAGGGAGCCGGTACCCTGCGAAAAATGGCGCGACCCGCATCCCAGGCGTGCACCAGGCGCACGCATGCAGATGTCAGCGCGAGGCCTCCCCTGCGCTTTCGCACATGGTCTTGATCGAGCGCCGCAGCCACTGGTGCGCGGCGTCGTTGTCCAGGCGCGGATGCCAGGCCTGCACGATGGCCGCGGTCCGCACCGGAATCGGCAGCGGGAACAGGCGCAACGGCAGGCGCATGTTGACGATCCGCTCCAGCATCACGCTTGGCATCTGCGGCAGGATCAGGTCCGATTCGGCCGCCGCGAAGATCGCACCGTGGAAGGTCGGGCTGATCAGCGCCACGCGACGCTGCAGGCCGAGCGTGGCCAGGTCATCATCGATCGGCCCACGTGGCAGGCCACGGCGCGACACCGCGATGTGGTCGCACGCGGCAAAGCGCTCGGCACTGATCTCCTCGTCGAACAGTGGATGGTCTTCGCGCGCTGCGCCCATGAACGAGGTACTGAACAGGTTCTGCACCTTGGTATCGGGCGCATGCTTGCCGGCCGTGCTGATGTACAGGTCGATCCGGCCCTGTGCCATCGCATCGTCGTCGGTATCGCCCTCGGGCACGAAGCGCAGCACTGCGCGCGGCGCCTGCTGGCGGAACAGCTCGCGCAGGCGTCCGCCGAAACCACCGACGAACACATCATTGGCACGCACGCTGAAGGTTCGCTCGAGCACGCGCATGTCTACTTCGCGACCGGCGTTGAAGACGCGGTGGGCCTGCTCGATCACATCGCGGACCTGCTCGCGCAGCTGCAGGGCGCGGGGTGTGGGCGCCAGACCGCGGCCTGCACGCACCAGCACGGGGTCGCCCAGCGCAGTGCGGATCCGGCCCAGGGTGCGGCTCATTGCCGGCGCGCTCAGGTTCATCCGGCGCGCGGCGGCGGCCACGCTGCACTCGTCAATCAGCACGTCCAGTGCCAGCAACAGGTTCAGGTCCGGCAGGGGCATGACAGTCTCCGGTAAATCAGATGACTCTACGGCACTTTCAACCACCATGGATTGCGTTCTACGCATTCATTGACTGCCGCGCACGGCATGGGTGCACGCAATGACATCGGCGACCATCCCCGGCCTGCCAAGGAGACATCCATGTTCAATACCCTGCTGGTCGCCCTGGACGGTGGCCCCCAGCACGCGCGCGTGCTGGACCTGGCCGCGGCCATTGCCGGCCCCCGCAGCCGCCTGCACCTGCTGTGCGTGCTCGACCCCGAATTCGCGCTGGCGGCCGATGCCAGCGAAGCCGACCGTATCGAGTACCCGGAAGCCGCCCGCCAGCGCTCCCGCGCCGAGGCGGTGCTGGCCGAAGCCCTGGCCGAGCTGCGCGAGCGCGGCGTCGATGCCATCGCGCAGATCCCCTCCGGCGACCCCGGCGAAGTCATCAGCGACCAGGCCAGGCGCCTGAAGTGCGACCTGATCGTGATCGGCCACCGCCACCTGTCCCGGCTGGAGCGCCTGTTCGAACCCTCGATCGGGCAATGGACCATCGATCACGCCCCCTGCCCCGTGCTGGTGGAAACCCGCGACCCACAACCCTAGCTGCCATGGCCTCCCGTTCCCCCTTGTTTCCCACCCGGGTCAGCTACCGTGCCTTCGGCCGCCAGTTCGGCCGTGGCGAGCAGGCGCTGCTGGCGGCGATACGCCAGCTGCGTGACCCCGATCTCGTAGCCGATGGACTCGCACAGCTGCGCGGCCTCGGCCTTGATCCTGAAGGCTGCGACGCGTTCATCAACCTGCTGCCGCTGCTGGCCGCGCCGACGGCACCGATCGACCTGTTGCCCGCCGGCTCTCCGTTCATTGCCGCCAGCGAACTGGACCTGCTGGTCTGCCTGCTGCGCATCGCACAATGGCGGCATGCGCGCCCGCGCGAAGACGACACGCTGGCACCGTTGCGCCAGCAGCTGGCGCGCTGTGCGATAGCCGTGCAGGCGGCAAAACTGCCGTTGCGACAGCGCTCGTTGTCACCGGTCGGGCTGAGGCTGCTCGATCCCACCGGCTGGCTGCGGCAGCGATGACCCGGCCGCGCGGACCGTGCGCAATCGCGCACAGGGAGCGGCTACCTGGCGTGCTCAGCAATCCATCCTGCCGTGCGCACTGCCTTCGTCGTCGAGCACGTGCGCATGCAGGATCACCTGGTTGCGACCGGCGCGCTTGGCGGCATACAGGCCGGCATCGGCGTCCGCCAGCAACTGATCGGCACTGGCCAGGGCCGGCGGATGCAGGTAGCCCACTCCGATGCTGATACTGACCGACCCTTCCGGCAGTGGCAGCGCTGCCACCGCCTCGCGCAGGCGCTCGGCCAGCGCCAGCACGCCCGAGAGCGGGCTTCCCGGCACGATCACGGCGAATTCCTCGCCGCCATAGCGAGCAACGCTGTCACCACCGCGACCGGCTATGGCCTTCAGCACCCCGGCCACCGCCTGCAGGCAACGATCACCAGCCGGATGGCCGTGCTGGTCGTTGAAGGCCTTGAAGTGGTCGATATCCACCAGCAGCAGGCCCAGCTCGGTGCCGCTGCGCCGTGCGCGATTCCACTCGGACATCAGCCGTGCGTCGAATTCGCGACGGTTGGCCACGCCGGTCAGGCCATCCTGCCGCGCAAGTTGATCCAGTGCTGCCTGGCGTTCCAGAAGATCCGCCTGGAGCAACACGCTGCGCAGGCCGAAACCAAGGGTAGCTACGACGAAGCCCGCGACCGCCAACGGCCGCGCATGATCGACCACCAACGTGCCGACCACCAGCAGCAGCAATGGCAGGATGATCGGGCCGGCGGCCTGCACCGTCCGCGCCAGCCTCTGGTGTGCCGTGGTGCCTGTGTCCGGCGCCGTGTCCAGCGCCAAGCAGGCAATCAGCAGAAAAGGTACGTCGATCAGCAGATCGTTGAACGCACCGAATGCATCATCGGATGTGTAATGGTTGATGTAGTAGGCCACCAGCAGATAGGCCAGAGCGTACAGCGCCAGTGCGCGGAAGAATCTACGCCGTTCGGGCACGTCGCCGGCCAGCCATCGCACCACGGCGAACCCGGCGATACACAGATTCTGGATGTCGAACATGCGCTGCATGTTGGACATCGCATGGGCGTCGACCTCGACACGGGCGGCAAACGATGCGGTGTGCACGAAGAACAGCACCCCCAGCAACGCCGCCATCGCCGCGTCGATCAGGCTGATGCTCAAGCGCTCGCGGCGTGCCCGGGCCAGGATGAACACCAGCGGCACGCCATACAGCACGTACAACAACAGGCTGACGCGCGGGGTGAAGTCAGCCCGGCCGGCGCCCAGCGCATCCACCATGTTGAACGTCATGCCGCCGGCCCACAGCAGCAGTGCCATCGCGGTAGCACGCCAGCCCAGAGCGGCGCGGTCACGTTGCGCCCGCACCAGGCACGCGGCAGCGGCCAGCAGCGGCGCACCGGTCAGGAATACGAAAGAGCCTACGCCCGCCGGGCTCGGCCAGAACGCCACGACCAGCCCATGGCAAAGCACGTACAGCATCGCCAGCACTACCGGCATGCATCCCCCCGATCCGCAAGGCCGTATGGCCGCACCATAGCGCGCCTGCACGCCACAGCGGCGTGATCCACTGCGGCAAAACGACACTCCGCGTGCACCACCGGAACGCCCTCAGCCGTGCAGGGCGCGGGCGTGGTGGGCGATGTGCTCCCCGATGAAACTGGCGATGAAGTAGTAGCTGTGGTCGTAGCCCGGCTGCAGGCGCAGGGTCAGCGGATGGCCGGCGGCATCGCAGGCCTGCTGCAGGCGCTGCGGCTGCAGCTGGGTCTGCAGGAATTCGTCCGCCTCGCCCTGGTCGACCAGCAACGGCAGGCGCTCACGGGCCACAGCGACCAGCTCGCTGGCATCCCATTGCGCCCAGTCCGCCGGGTTGTCGCCCAGGTAGGCATGGAAGGCCTTCTGCCCCCACGGCACGTGGCTGGGTGCAACGATCGGCGAGAACGCCGACACGCTGCGGTAGCGCCCCGGGTTGCGCAGCGCGATCACCAGCGCACCGTGACCGCCCATCGAGTGGCCGCTGATGCCACGCGCATCGGTGACCGGGAAATTCGCCTCGATCAGTGCCGGCAGTTCCTGTGCCACGTAGTCGTGCATGCGGTAGTGCTTCGCCCACGGCGCACGGGTGGCATTGAGGTAGAACCCCGCCCCCTGGCCCAGGTCATAGCCTTCGGCATCGGCCACGTCATCGCCGCGCGGGCTGGTATCAGGCGCAACGATGATCACACCGTGCTCGGCCGCATAGCGCTGCGCGCCGGCCTTGGTGATGACGTTCTGCTCGGTGCAGGTCAGGCCGCTCAACCAGTACAGCACCGGCAGCGCCTGCGTTTCCGCCTGCGGCGGCAGGTACACGGCGAACTGCATGTCGCAGCCCAGCGTGGTGGAATGATGGCGGTAGACGTCCTGCCAGCCGCCGAAACAGGCGCGGTGTTCAATGCGTTCCATGGTGCTCTCCTGCGCGGCGCGCCAGCGCACGCGTACTTCTGGTAGATGCCGACCTTGGTCGGCTTATCCACGCGCGGCGTGGATGCCTTTGTTGATCCGTTCATCCAGCTGCGCCAGCAGGCGCAGCAATGGTTCGACGCCAGGCTGGCCATCAAGATTGCGAGAGGCCGCCACCGCCACATCGCTGCGCGGCGGCCACTGCCCGGCCGCGCGCGCCTCGTAGAGGCGCGGCAGGAATACCTGCGCAAGCCATTGCTCGAATGGCATGCCATCGTCGCTGCCGAAGGCCGAGGTCACCGTACGCGCTGGCCGCACCTCGCCCACTACCCAGCCCAGCGCACGCAACGCCTGCTCGATCGGGGCCACCAGCGCCGCGCGCGGGTCTTCCGCACGCGGCCGGCGCAGGGCATCCAGCCAGCCCATGACGCGGCTCAGTAGTGCACCACCGAACGGATCGACTTGCCTTCATGCATCAGGTCGAAGGCGTCGTTGATCCTGTCCAGGTCCATGGTGTGGGTGACGAACGGGGCCAGTTCGATATCGCCCTTCATCGCGTCTTCCACCATGCCCGGCAGCTGGCTGCGGCCCTTCACGCCACCAAACGCGGTGCCCATCCACTTGCGGCCGGTCACCAGCTGGAACGGACGGGTGGAGATCTCCTGGCCCGAACCGGCCACGCCGATCACCACGCTCTGGCCCCAGCCACGGTGCGCGCATTCCAGCGCCGCGCGCATCACGTTGACGTTGCCGATGCACTCGAAACTGTGGTCCACACCCCAGGTGGTCATCTCGACGATGACCTGCTGGATCGGCTTGTCGTAGTCCTTCGGATTGATGCAGTCGGTGGCGCCGAATTCGCGCGCCAGCTCGAACTTGGACGGGTTGGTGTCCACCGCGATGATGCGGCCGGCCTTGGCCTGGCGCGCGCCCTGGATCACCGCCAGGCCGATGCCGCCGAGGCCGAACACCGCCACGCTGTCGCCTTCCTGCACCTTGGCGGTGTTGTGCACCGCGCCGATGCCGGTGGTGACGCCGCAGCCGAGCAGGCAGACGTGTTCCGGGTTGGCGTCCGGGTTGATCTTCGCCAGCGAGACTTCGGCAACGACGGTGTACTCGCTGAAGGTCGAGCAGCCCATGTAGTGGTACAGCGGCTCGCCGTTGTAGCTGAAGCGGCTGGTGCCGTCGGGCATCACGCCCTTGCCCTGGGTGGCGCGCACCGACACGCACAGGTTGGTCTTGCCGCTCTTGCAGAACAGGCATTCGCCGCACTCGGCGGTGTACAGCGGAATCACGTGGTCGCCGGGCTTGACGCTGGTCACGCCCTCGCCCACGTCCACCACGATGCCGGCGCCTTCATGGCCCAGCACCACCGGGAACAGGCCTTCCGGGTCATCGCCGGACAGGGTGAACGCATCGGTGTGGCAGACACCGGTGTGGGTGATCTTGACCAGCACTTCGCCCTTCTTCGGCGGGGCGACGTCGATCTCGACGATCTGCAGCGGCTGGCCGGGACCAAAGGCGACGGCGGCACGGGACTTCATGGTGGCTTCTCCAGGATCAGGCGGGAATGGGATGGCAGGACGATCGACGCGATGTGGCGCCGATGCTTATTTCAGGTACGAGCGGATCAACGCGCTCATGTCGCGCACGCGTTCGGCGCGTTGTTCGTCGGAGGCTGCGGGTTGCCCGAACTCCTCGCGCAGATGGGCCTCCATCACTTCGGACATCAGGCCGTTGACCGCGCCACGGATGGCCGCGATCTGCTGCAGCACCGGCCCGCAGTCGGCACCGGCTTCCAGCGCGCGGTCCAGCGCATCGCACTGGCCGCGGATGCGGCGCACGCGGGCCAGGACCTTCTTCTTCTCCTCGGGGGAGTGCGGCATGACGGGGCCACCTCGGAACTATACTGGGGGATAGTATACATGCGCGGACGGATGAAGCCACATCATGCATGCCGGGGCATGCGCTACGGACAGATCAGCCTGCAAATATGAATGAATAGTAAATAGATTCAATTGTTACTTTTTCATGGCCTAGGGTGTCGCATTCGCCCTTGCGTTTATCCCTGAGTCACATTGGCGTGACCAGGGAGAGATCATGTACCGACCGTTGTTCGCCCGCAGTCGCTTGTCTGTCGCGTTGGGTTCGGCATTGGTGCTGGTGGCCGCCGCACCGGCCATGGCGCAGCAGGCCGCCACGCAGGAACAGGAGGCCGAGCCCGCCAGCAGCAAGACCCCCGTGCAGCTGGACCGGATGACCGTCACCGGCTCGCGCATCTACCGCGCCGGCTTCGACACGCTGGAACCCGCTGCGGTGGTCAGCCGTGAATCGATCGAGAACTATGGCGACACCAACCTCATCGACGCGGTGACCCGGATTCCCGGGGTCAGTGCAGGCGTCAGTTCGCGCGGCGACCAGGCCGGTTTCGGTGCGGGCGTCAACTTCGCCAGCAAGTTCGGCCTGGGCAGCAATCGCCTGCTGACCCTGGTCAATGGACGCCGCTTCGTGACCTCTACCCCGCCCACCATCTTCGGTGCCGGCGGCGGCTCGGGCATCCAGGTGGACATGAACGCCATTCCCAGCGTCATGGTGCAACGCATTGAAAGCCTGAGCGTTGGCGGTGCCCCCACCTATGGCTCGGATGCGATCTCCGGCGTCAACAACATCATCCTGCGCGACAAGTTCGATGGCGCCGAAGTCGAACTGGGCTATGGCAGAACCAGCAAGAACGACAACGAGCGCTACTCCTGGTCGGCCATCTTTGGTACCGGACTCGCCGATGGGCGTGGCCACATCGTGGTGGCCGCGGAACTGGACAATGCCGACGGCGTGAACGCGCTGCAACGTGATTTCTACCGCCAGGGCTACAGCCTGCAGGCCAACCCCACTGCAGCCAATGCTGGCAACTTCCAGCCCCTGCGCCGGCCAACCAATGATGGCCGCATCGACGGCAGCATTCCCTTCAATACCGGACCGGCCGACGGCATCCCCGACCAGGTCTGGATCCGCAACCGGCGCATCGCCAGCATGACCTTCGGTGGCCTGGTGATGCCGGCGACCGGCAGCTACACGCGCAACGGCTTGGGCGACATCCTTGGCTTCGGCCCGAACAAAGACAAACTGTGGCAGTTCAACAACGAGGGCAAGCTGGTCGAATTCAATCCCGGTACCAGCTATGCGGGCGGCAACGCCTCCGGCGGTGACGGGCTGAACCTGTTCGAGACGGTGCCGCTGATCGCCGACCTCGAACGACGCTCGGTGTTCTCCACCGGCAGCTTCGACTTCACCGACAACGTGCGCGGCTTCTTCGAGCTATCGCGATACGAAGCGACCGCCCGCGAAACCCTGGACCAGAACGTCTACAACGCCGTGTCCTTCGGCAATGCACGCCTGGATGGCGGCGGTACCGCCAGCGGTGCGCTGACCTTCAGCGCCAGCAATCCGTTCCTGAGTGCGGAAACCCGCAAGATCCTCGCCGACAACGGCATCACCTCGTTCCGCCTGTCGCGCTCTTCGCGCGACCTGTCGATGAACAACGCCAGCACCGAGACCCGCCTGACCCGCGCGGTGCTCGGGCTGAACGGCTTCTTCGAGGTTGGAAAGCGCAGCTTCAACTGGGAAGCCAGCGTCACCCATGGCCGCGGTGACTTCGACTACCTCGGCACCGGCCTGATCCAGCAGAACTTCATCAATGCGATCAACGTCACAACCGACGCCAGCGGGCGCATCATCTGTGACGCCACCCGCCCGGGCACCACGGCCGATGCGAACTGCCGCCCGCTGAATCTGTTCGGCGAGAACCAGGCGTCGCGCGAAGCCCTGGACTACGTCTCCACCCGGACCGTGGCCAAGGCGCAGACCCGCCAGACCGTCATAAACGCGTCGGTATCCGGCGGCCTGTTCGATCTGCCCGGCGGCGAGCTGTCCGCCGCGGCCGGCTTCGAGCACCGCCGCGAAGAAGGCTCCTTCACCCCCAGCGAGTACCAGCGCCTGGGCCAGGGTCGTTCGGTGCCGACCCAGGCGGCGGAAGGCAAATACCACACCAATGAAGTGTTCGCCGAAGTGCTGGCACCGCTGTTCAATCCCGACTGGGGCATCCCGGGCCTGCATCGCCTGGACCTGACCGCCAAGTTCCGCCGCGTCGACAATTCCGTCGCCGGCGCGTTCAATGCGTTCACCTACGGCATCCAGTACGAACCGATCGCCGGCCTGCAGCTGCGCGGCAACAAGACCCAGTCACTGCGTGCGCCCTCCATCGCCGAGCTCTACACCACCCAGCAGCCGGCCTACTACAACATCCCGGAAGTGTGCTCGCTGGACAACATCAGCGGCGGCTCCAATCCGGCGGTGCGTCGCCGCAACTGCCAGGCGTTCTTCGCCGCCTACCCGGGCGCCGATCCGAACACCTTCCGCCAGCAGCCGACCAATACGCTGGGCTCGACCAACGGCAGCACCCGCCTGCAGAACGAAACGGCGAAGTCGTGGACGGCCGGCATCGTGTTCGCGCCGGAGTGGATCCCGGGCCTGCGCGTCGCCGCCGACTGGTATGACATCAAGATCAACAACGTGATCACGTCGCTGAGCGCCAACGACATCATCACCGGTTGCTTCGACACTGCCGACTTCAACGCCGCCAACGTGCCAAACGCCAACCGCTTCTGCGGCCTGGTGACGCGTGATCCGAACACCGGCGTGGCTACCAGCATCAAGACCGAGTATGGCAACGGCCCGGTACTGATGTTCCGTGGCTGGACCGCCGAAGTCGGCTACCGTTGGGACCTGTCGCGCTTGGGCGTGCTGGACCTGGACTTCTACGGCTACATGCCGAAGAACCGTGGCCAGGCCGCGAACCGGGACGTGCCGTTCGTCGAACAGGCGGGCAGCTTCAACGAGCCCAAGCGCCAGTTCCGCTGGACCGCCCAGCATCGCATCGGCAACTGGAACTACGGCGTGGCCTCCAACTACACCAGCCGCGCCCAGTACACGATGACCGATACCCCGGAAAGCCGTCAGTACTTCTACCGCGACAGCTGGACCACCTGGGACGCCAACGTCACCTACCGCATCACCGATGCCGCACGCGTGACGCTGTCGGTAATCAACGTGGGCGACGACATCGGTCCGTTCCCCTATGTATTGGATGCACTGGGCCGTCGCTACATGGCCAGCCTGCGCTACAACTTCAAGTAGGCCAGCCACAGCGGTTTCACAGGCGGGGCCCGCTATACGGGCCCCGCTCAATCAAACAGACCTTGTTCCGCCAACCGGGTCAGCTCATCCACCACATAGCGAACCTTCGGCCGCAGGTGCCGGGTTGGCGGCCACAGCGCATGAATGTCGATGTGCCGCTGCATGTGCGCGTCCAGCACCAGTTGCAGCGCGCCGGAATCCAGATGGCGGCGCACCAGTGAAATGGGCATCTGGCAGATGCCGAGGCCAGCGATGGCCGCTTCGATCACCGCATCGCCATCATTGAGTTGATAGGGCGCACCGGGAATGAATGTTCCCTCGTCCTGCTCGCTGCCGATCCGCCACCAGACCGGCTGGCCATGGCGGAAGCCGACGATGCTGCGGTGCTGCGCCAGTTCCTCCACGGTGGCCGGCACGCCGTGTGCCTGCAGGTATTCCGGCGATGCGCAGGTGACCAGCCGCTGGCGCCCCAGCCGCCGCGCCACCAGATGCTCTGCCTGGTGCAGCCCACCGAAACGGATCAGCAGGTCGATGCCTTCCTCGACCGGATCGACGAAGTGATCGGTGAAGGTCATCGTCAACTGCAGGTCCGGGTACTGCCGGCACAACCGCAGCAGCACCGGCAACACCACCAGCCGCCCGAACGAGGACGGCATGTCGATGCGCAGCCGCCCGCTGGGCAGGCCGGCCGAACCCAGGCAGGCCTCGGCCGCGGAGATCTCTTCCAGCGCCGCCGCACAGGAGGCGTAGTACGCCTCGCCATCGGTGGTCAGCGCGATGCGCCGCGTGGTGCGATGGAACAGGCGCACCCCCAGCCGTGTTTCCAGCCGCGCGATGGCCTTGCCCACTGCTGAGCGCGAGATGCCCAGCGCATCGGCAGCTTCGGTGAAGCTGCCCGAGCGTGCGGTGGTGACAAAGGTCACCAGGCCATTCAAGGATTCCAGCGGCAGCATCGTTCGCACTCCATTGGGGACAAATAGTCCCGCACCAAGGGAGATCGAAGCGCTTTATGCGCCTGCATGTCAACTCCATCCTGTGTGCATCGCGCCGCTGGCGCCTCCCCCGCATCGAGATGACAGATATGACCGCCGCCCTCTTCCGCCCGTTCGACCTTTCAGGAACCGCCCTGCGCAACCGCATCGCGATGGCCCCGATGACCCGCGCCCGCAACCCCGGCGTCGTGGCCAACGAACTGACCGCCCAGTATTACCGGCAGCGTGCCAGCGCCGGCCTGATCATCAGCGAAGGCACGCCGGTCTCGCCGCAGGGCCAGGGCTACATCGACGTGCCGGGCATCTGGTCGGCCGAACAGGTGGCCGGCTGGAAGCTCGTCACCGAGGCGGTGCACGCCGCGCAGGGCACGATCTTCGCCCAGCTCTGGCACGTCGGCCGCATGTCGCATTCCTCGCTGCAGCCCGATGGTGGCCAACCGGTCAGCGCCGGCACGCGCCCGGTGGCCAGCGCACCGAAGAACACCTCGTTCGTGTATCTGGCCGATGGTAGCCGCGGCCATGCCGATCCCACCCCGGCACGTGCACTGGAGACCGCCGAGATCCCCGGCATCGTCGACGACTTCGTGCGCGGCGCGGACAACGCCATTGCGGCCGGCTTCGACGGCATCGAGCTGCATGCCGCCAACGGCTACCTGTTCGAACAGTTCCTCAACCCGCTCATCAACCAGCGCGAAGACTGCTACGGCGGCTCGCTGCCCAATCGTGCGCGCTTGATCCTGGACACCGTCGATGCAATGGCGCAACGCATCGGTGCGCATCGCATCGGCGTGCGCCTGGCACCGAACAACCTCACCTTCGACATGCCCTTCTACCCCGACAACGAAGCCACCTATCTGTACCTGGCCGAGGAACTGGGCACGCGCGGGCTGGCCTATGTGCACCTCAACGACAACCTGCAGGCGGGCCAGTCGGTGCTGGGCGAGGCGTTCCTGCAGCAGTTCAAGCAGGCCTACGGTAGCACCGTGATCCTGGCCGGTGGCATGACCCGCGAACGCGCCCTGCAGCTGATCGACGCCGGCACCATCGACCTGGCCGCGTTCGGCCAGCCGTTCATCGCCAACCCGGATCTGGTCGAGCGCCTGCAGCACAACGTCGCGCTGGCCACGCCGGACCGCAACACCTATTACGGTGGCGGCGAGGCAGGCTACCTCGATTACCCGCGCGCACAATAGAGCCACGCCACGCGTGGATGCGGGCGTACACTGCCCGCCCGCATCCACCGGATCTGCCCATGGATACGCCCACCGCGTCATTCATCGTCAATCTCGATGTCCCCGATCTCGCCGCTGCCGAAGACTTCTACATCCGGGCCTTCGGCCTGCGCATCGGCCGCCGTCTCGGCCCGGGTGCCGTGGAGCTGCTCGGTGGGCCAGCGCCGCTCTACCTGCTGCACAACGACGCCGGCAGCGCCGCCACCGAAGACGGCGACGTGCGCGACTACGAGCGCCATTGGACGCCGCTGCACCTGGATTGGGTGGTGGATGACATCGACGCCGCGCTGGTACGTGCAGTCGCAGCCGGAGCGACGCTCGAGCAGTCCGTGCGCGAGCGTCGCTGGGGACGCATCGCCGTGCTGGCCGATCCGTTCGGCCACGGCTTCTGCCTGATCCAGTTCAGTGCTGAAGGCTACGACGCGCTGGTCGAATGACCGTTGCACCACTCACCACGGCAAAGGCACTGCCTCGCCATTGGCACGCTCGCCGTAGTACAGCGACGGCAGCAAGCGCGAGAGGAAACTGAACTCCGTGTAGCAGTGCTTGAGCAGGCCCAGGCCGACCGCATCGCCGGCATCGCGGTGCGGATCAGCGCTGTCCAGGCCCAGCACGAAGCGGCTGCGCAGCACACAGCCGAACGGCGTATCGCGTGCCACGTGCAGCATCTGCCCGTCGCAGGGATCACCGTTTGCATCCAGGCGCACGTGGTCGCCGAAGCCGATGCGCGCGGCAATCACCGCCGATACATCGCCGGCATCCTGTGCCGCCTGCAGGCGCTCTGGCACCAACAACGTGCGCGGATCATGGAACTTCAGGCGCGCCGCCACCGGCGGAATGTCGGCCAGCGATTCCACCGCATGGATGCTGGCACCGTGGTAGCTGCGCCCGCGCTGCCACGCCGCGTCCCAGCCGCGATGCTCGACATGATCAACCGGATGCCACCAGCGGATGTGCTGGGTGGTCTCGAAGAAGGTGAACCACCAGTCCAGCATGCGGCCCTTGCAGCCGTGCAGATCGGTACGCACCGCGACAAGCAGGGTGCCATCTTCGCGGCGCTGGATGCCGGTCTCCAGGTGCATCGGCGCCGGGTCGAGCAGATCGTGGTGGTCCAGCCAGGCGCGTGCGTTCACAGCGGTATCCATCGGGGTCTCCTGCGGTGTTGGGAGACCCGACAATACGGAAACGTTATTCGTTTCGCAATTAGCCGGATGCGGTAAGATGGGGGCAATGAACAGCCCCCCCCTGCCCGAGCCCACAACACCGAGCCGCCGCCGCGGCCGCCCCGCTCGACCGGAAGCCGAGGTCCGCCACGCCGTGCTGCAGGCCACGCTGGAGCTGCTGCTGGCACAGGGTTACGAGGCGACCACGATCGAAGCGGTGGCGACCCATGCCGGGGTGGCGAAGAAGACCGTGTACCGCCACGCCAGCAACCGCGAGGAACTGGTCGGGTTGGCGGTGCGCGAATGGACCGACGGCTTCGCGCCGCAGCTGCAGCGCGATGCGCACGGTGCCGACGAGGTGCTGCCGTTGCTGCAGGACATCCTGCAGGCGGTCTGCGCGCAGGCGCTGTCGGCGCAGGCGGTGCAGGTGTTCCGCCTGCTGGCCACCGATTTCCCCGGCAAGGACGCGCTGCTGCAGGCCTATCTGGACAATGGCATCGAACGCGGCCGAGCGCTGCTGGCTGACTGGCTGGCGCGGCAGCAGCAGCGCGGGCTGCTGCGCGAGGGAGATCCTGTTCGCATGGCGCGACTGATTCTGGCAATGGCCGTGGCCGAGCCGCTGCGCGAACGCGTGATCGGCGTGGTGGCCGAGGATGCGCCGGTGGAGGTGCACCTGCGTGAGTGCCTGGCGTTGTTGGCGCCGGTGTTGCGGGTGCCGTAGGGTTGCCCCATCCGCGCATGGACGACAGTGGGTGGTGGGTGCCGTCCGTTGGTCGGCACCACATCCTCCATCGCAACTCATTCGCGCAGCATATCCACGAACGCGCGCAGCGCACCGGGCATCTGCCGCTGCTTCGGGTAGTACAGCGCGAAGCCGGCGAACGGTTCGCTCCAGTCTTCCAGCACCGCCACCATCTGCCCCGAATCAATGTAGGGCCTTGCCGTGTCTTCCAGTACGTAGGCCAGGCCGATGCCATCAAGCACTGCACCCACGACGGTGCCCTGCTCACTCAACGTGAGCCGGCCCGGCACATCGATCTCCAGCGCTTGCCCGCTACGCTCGAACTGCCACTTGTAGAGATGCCCGCTGGCGAAGCGGAAGCGGATGCATTCGTGTGCCGCCAGGTCCCGCGGATGCTGTGGTGCCGGGTGTCGCCGCAGGTAGTCCGGCGAGCCGACAATCAGCCCGCGCAGCGGTGGCCCCATCGGCACCGCCACCATGTCCTCGGGCACGAACTCGTGCAGGCGCACGCCGGCGTCGTAGCCCTCGGCGACGATGTCGACCAGGCCATCGTTCTCGGTCAGCTCCACCCGCACGTCGGGGTGAGCGTGCAGGAAGCGCGCCAGTCGCGGCCCCAACTGGGTCGGTACCGCCGCGCGGGTGGCGTTGATGCGCAGCAGGCCAGCCGGGGCGGCACGGAATTGGTTCATCTCTTCCAGCGCGTCATGCACCTGGCCCAGCGCCGGCTGCAGGCGCTCCAGCAGGCGCTGCCCGGCCTCAGTCAGGGCCACGCTGCGGGTGGTGCGATGGAACAGGCCCACCCCCAACCGCTCTTCCAGCGCGCGGATCGCATAGCTCACCGCCGAGGTCGACAGCGCCAGCTCGGCACCGGCGCGGCGGAAGCTGCGGTGGCGGGCGACCGCGGCAAACGCGGCCAGGTGGGTGAGGTTGTCAGTGGCCATGATTGTGCAGTTCCACTTGATGAATCATGCCGATATCCGAGATTCCTGCCGCTGGGAACGGGGCGTATTGTAAAACGCCTTTCGATAAACCCTGCCAAGGATTCCCCATGTCCCTCGCCCGTGGTTACGCCGCCCATTCACATACCGACCCGCTGATTCCGTACGAGTTCGAACGCCGCGCGGTCGGCCCGGACGATGTGCGCATCGAGATCCTCTACAGCGGCATCTGCCACTCCGACCTGCACCAGGCCCGCGACGACTGGGGTGGCTCGATCTACCCGATGGTGCCGGGCCACGAGATCATCGGCCGCGTGACCGAGGTCGGCAGCAACGTCACCCGCTTCAAGGTCGGCGACCACGCCGGCGTGGGCTGCATGGTCGACTCGTGCCGCCACTGCGACGCCTGCGAGCACGACCTGGAGCAGTACTGCGCCGAAGGCGCGACCTGGACCTACAACGGCCGTGAACGCGAAAGCGGCGCACCGACCTACGGCGGCTATTCCGACCACGTGGTGGTCGAGCAGCGCTTCGTGGTGAAGGTATCCGACACCCTCGACCTGAAGGCGGCCGCCCCGCTGCTGTGCGCCGGCATCACTACCTGGTCGCCGCTGCGCCACTGGAAGGTCGGCCCGGGCCAGAAGGTTGGCGTGATCGGTCTGGGTGGCCTCGGCCACATGGGCGTGAAGTTCGCCAAGGCACTCGGCGCGCACGTGGTGATGATCACCACCACCCCGGAAAAGGGGGCCGATGCCAAGCGCCTGGGCGCCGACGAAGTGCTGGTCTCGCGCGATGCCGCACAGATGAAGGCACATGCCGGCAGCTTCGACTTCCTGCTCAACACCATTCCGGTCGGCCATGACACCAACCCGTACATGGGCCTGCTCAAGCGCGAGGCGACCATGTGCCTGGTCGGCGTACTGACCGAACTGGACCCGCCGCTGACCGGTGGCAGCGTGATCTTCGGCCGCAAGCACCTGACCGGCTCGGCGATCGGCGGCATGGCCGAGACCCAGGAAATGATGGACTTCTGTGCCGAGCACGGCATCGTCAGCGATGTGGAGATGATCGACATCAAGAACGTCAACGAAGCCTGGGAACGCATGGCGAAGAACGATGTGCGCTACCGCTTCGTGATCGACATGGCGACGATGAAGAACGCGGCCTGATCCAAGGCAGGTGTGAAAAAGAAAAACCCCGGCACTGCCGGGGTTTTTTCATCGCGTGCCGACCAAGGCCGGCACCCACCCAACATCATCAATACGCGAACTCGCGGAACACCGGATCGACGTCGTCGTGCCAGCGGCCATGGAACAGCGCCAGCTTGCGCTCGGCCGGGGTCAGGCCGGATTCGACGATCTCCTGCAGCACGTCCAGGAACTTGCTCTCATCCTGGCCGTCTGCATTGCGCGCCGCGCGGCGCTTGAGGCCTTCAACGGAAATCTTCACCGCTTCGCGGGCCAGGTCGCGCACGCTGCCATTACGGAACGGCAGGTTCATTGCATGCTTCGGCACGCCGTCGCGCAGTGCATGGCGCTCGGCCAGGGTGAAGTCACGCACCAGGTCCCAGGCGGCATCCAGTGCGGTGTCGTCGTACAGCAGGCCGACCCAGAACGCCGGCAGCGCGCACAGGCGGCTCCACGGGCCACCGTCGGCGCCGCGCATTTCCAGGTACTTCTTCAGGCGCACTTCCGGGAACGCGGTGGTCATGTGATCCGACCAGTCGCGCAGGGTCGGCAGCGCACCCGGCAGCACCGGCAGCCTACCCTGCATGAAATCGCGGAAGCTCTGCCCGCTGGCGTCGTGGTAGATGCCATCGCGGTAGGAGAAATACATCGGCACGTCGAGCAGGTAATCGACATAGCGCTCGTAACCGAAGCCATCCTCGAACACGAAGTCGAGCATGCCGGTGCGGTCGGCGTCGGTGTCGGTCCAGATGTGCGAGCGGTAGCTCAGGTAGCCGTTGGGCTTGCCTTCGGTGAACGGCGAATCGGCGAACAGCGCGGTGGCGATCGGCTGCAGCGCCAGCGACACGCGGAACTTCTTCACCATGTCCGCTTCGGTGGCGTAGTCCAGGTTCACCTGCACCGTGCAGGTGCGGGTCATCATGTCCAGGCCGAGCGAGCCGACCTTGGGCATATACGAGCGCATGATCTTGTAGCGGCCCTTCGGCATCCACGGCATCTCATCGCGCTTCCACTTCGGCTGGAAGCCCATGCCGAGGAAACCCAGCTGCAGTTCGCCGGCCACCTGCGCCACTTCATTGAGGTGGGTGCCGGTTTCCACGCAGGTCTGGTGGATGGTCTCCAGCGCCGCTCCGGACAGTTCCAACTGACCGGCCGGTTCCAGCGTCACCGAGGCACCATCGCGCAGCAGGGCGATGGTGTTGCCATTCTCCTGCACCGGCTCCCAGCCGAAGCGGACCAGCCCATTGAGCAGCGCTTCGATGCCGCGCTCGCCTTCAAAGGTCGGCGGGCGCAGGTCATCCAGGCGGAACCCGAACTTCTCGTGCTCGGTGCCAATGCGCCACTGCGCGCGGGGCTTCTCGCCGGAGGCGATCACCTCCACCAGCTGCGAGCGGTCGGTAATGGGGGTATCGGCGACGTGGCTGGGGCTCGACAAGGGGAAGGCTCGCTGGACGGTGGCGGGGGATGTGGGGCTCGGAGCCTTCCATCGCAAGGGCGCACTATAGCGTGGCGACCCGTTGCGTCATGCGACGGAGACGGTTTTCAGCATCCTACCGACGCCCTCTTGACCCTCGTACACTCGGGGGCATGAGCCGCCATTCACGACACCCCGAACTGCACCGCTCCGAGCGCGTCGGCTGGCTGCGTGCCGCCGTGCTGGGGGCCAACGATGGCATCGTCTCGGTGGCCGGCCTGGTGGTCGGCGTAGCCGCCAGCGGCGCCTCCGCTGCGACCATCCTGGCCACCGGCGTGGCCGGCACCGTGGCCGGCGCGATGTCGATGGCGGCCGGCGAGTATGTCTCGGTGCAGACCCAGGCCGACACCGAAGACGCCGACCTGGCGATGGAAAAACGCGAACTGCACGAAGATCCGCACAGCGAGCTGGAAGAGCTGGCCGCGATCTACCGCCACCGTGGCCTGGAGCCGGCGCTGGCACGGCAGGTGGCCGAACAGCTCACCGCCCACGACGCACTGGGCGCCCACGCCCGCGACGAGCTGGGCATTACCGATACCCTGCGCGCCCGCCCGCTGCAGGCAGCGCTGGCCTCGGCCGGCGCCTTCACCTGCGGTGCGGCACTGCCGGTGCTGACCGCGCTGCTGGCGCCGGTCGACAAGGTCGCGATGATGACCACCGCCAGCACCCTGCTCGGCCTGTGCCTGACCGGCGCAATGGCAGCCCAGGCCGGCGGCGCACCGCCGGTACGCGGCGCGATCCGGGTGATGTTCTGGGGCGCGCTGGCGATGGCCGCAGCCGCCGGCGTCGGTCGCCTGCTCGGCGCACACGTGACATGACCGCCATGCTGCCCGCGGCCACCGCACTGCTGGCTGAGATGGCCAGTCTGGCCGGCTGCGAGCGCGCCGACGGCTATGCCTGCATCACCGCACGTCGCGAGCATGGCGCCAGCTCGGTGGAGATTCCGCAACCGCAGTTCGCGATCCTGCTGGAAGGCCGCAAGCAGGTGCGTACCGCTCATCAGTCTCTGGCGTTCGTTCCCGGCGACATCCTGCTGCTGACCCAGCGCTGCCGCATCGATGTGGTCAACACCCCCGACCCGCGCAGTGGCCGTTACCTCAGCGCCATCGTGCCGCTGTGTGCCGAAGTGCTGGCGGCCGCTCGCACGCTGTGGATCGAGGGGCTTCCCGCGCCTGGCCAGGCGATGGCGCGGTTGCCGTTGATCGAACATGGCGCGGTACTGCGCCAATGGCGGCAATCGCTGCAGGACGGGCGTTACAGCGAAGCACGATTGACGCTGGCCTCGCTGGTACTGACCTTGTGCCGGCAGGGCCACGGCAACCTGCTGCTGCCGCAGGCGCCGAGCCTGGGCGAACAGATCCGCGACCGCATCGCCGCCGAACCGGCACGCGATTGGCAGTCGCGCGATGTGGAAGAACAGTTCGCGCTGAGCGGCGCGACCCTCCGCCGCCGGCTCGCTGCCGAGGACACCAGCCTGCGCCAGCTGCTCACCGAGGCACGGCTGGCGCATGGCATGCAGCTGCTCTACACCACGGACCTGCCGTTGAAGACCGTGGCCGCACGCGCGGGCTATCGGTCTGTGGCGAGTTTCAGCAAGCGCTTCGCCGAGCAGTACGGGCTGGCTCCCACAGACATTTGAGGGGGTTCGGCAGGGCTGCGCCCTGCACCTGCCGAAGCGAGTGCAAGAGCCAAAGCAACAGCAACAGCGGGCTATCCGCGGGATGGCGGGGCACTGTGGGTTTGCGGGGACGCC
>NZ_VMBJ01000320.1:0-212 GCF_010608305.1 Stenotrophomonas sp. AS012628
GTTGCGGATTGAAACTGAACCATCGGCGGCCGGGTTGATGGTAATCGGACCGTTCACAAAGCTACCGCCAGCAGTAGCATCACGGAATACGATGTTGTTATTCGAGCCGGTCAGCACCAGAGGAGCCGTCAGATTGCCTGCATTGATCGAGAAGGTCAGCGTTTGGGCTGAACCACTGGCTGAAACGGTTCCGAAGTCAATAGCTGTAGGAT
>NZ_VMBJ01000321.1:0-211 GCF_010608305.1 Stenotrophomonas sp. AS012628
GTCGTGATCGCGGCCGAGGATGCCGCGATGATCCGCGGCTTCGTGGTCAATCGTTTCCGCGGCGATCCGAGCCTGTTCGCCGACGGCATGGCCATCATCGCCGAGCGCACCGGCTGGCCGGCGCTGGGTCTGGTCCCGCATTTCGCCGAAGCGGGCCTGCTGCCGGCCGAGGACATCCTGGGGCTGCGGCGCCAGCCCGAAGGCGAGCGGG
>NZ_VMBJ01000322.1:0-210 GCF_010608305.1 Stenotrophomonas sp. AS012628
CCACGCATGGCGTGGATCTACTGTAGAGCCGAGCCTACGCTCGGCTGCCGTTCGCGCTGCGCGCGTGAGTCGAGCATGGCTCGACTCTACAGAGAGCCTTTCGATCATTTCCATCTTCATCCACGCATCGCGTGGATGTGTCGACCAAGGTCGACACCCACTAACAGCTGCGGAGAACTGTCGAAGGCGGGGTGGGTCCGGTTGCGGGGG
>NZ_VMBJ01000323.1:0-210 GCF_010608305.1 Stenotrophomonas sp. AS012628
GCCAGCCGCCTCGTAGTCCTTCAGGCGGAAGATGGCGATGGCATAGGAGTGCGGCATCTGCCACAGGCAGAAGATCGCCAGCAGCGAGGCGGCGCCGGCGTCGAACTGGCCGCTCACCGCGCAGTAGCCGACCACCGGCGGCATCGCCCCGGAGAGGCTGCCGACCAGCGTGCCGTACTGCGAACGACGCTTGAACCACAGGCTGTACAG
>NZ_VMBJ01000324.1:0-210 GCF_010608305.1 Stenotrophomonas sp. AS012628
TGAGATGACATGCACCTTACGACCCCCAATCTAACTGATCGGCCGTATCTAGGAACCAACCCAGATACGGCCGATCTGCCGAAAGGGACCGCTGCCAACGCCAATCAGCAATGCGGTCGGCGACTCAATAACATCCGCGTCACGGGAAGGCTAATGGTAAATCAGGACGATGCGCGCCGCGTACAGAACAAGCACAACGCGATGTTGCTC
>NZ_VMBJ01000325.1:0-210 GCF_010608305.1 Stenotrophomonas sp. AS012628
GCTTGTCGGTTGCCAAGTAGTTGGTCGCCATGTTGGCCATCATGGCAACCTGCACGTCCAGCAGACAGATATCCAGGTGCTGGCCTTCGCCCGTGCGATCCCGGTGAGCCAATGCAGCCAAGATCGCGATGGTGGCATGCGCACCTGTGAACAGGTCGGCAATTGCCACGCCTGCTTTTTGCGGGCCGCCACCGGGGAGATCGTCGCGCT
>NZ_VMBJ01000326.1:0-209 GCF_010608305.1 Stenotrophomonas sp. AS012628
GGGAATCCCAGATGTCGCCATCCTCGCTTTTCAGCAAGGGCACCTTGCCGGTCGGCGAATATTGCAGGATCCGCTCCCGGCTATCGGGCCGCCCCAGCGGGACGAGGATCTCGTCGAACGCCGCCCCGCTCATGCGCAGGGCCAGCCAGCCCCGCAGCGACCAGGACGAGTCATTGCGATTGCCAATCACGATGGTCAGGGCCATGCGC
>NZ_VMBJ01000327.1:0-209 GCF_010608305.1 Stenotrophomonas sp. AS012628
GATTGGGGCCGAGGGCGCTGATCAGAAGGAATTGTTCGCGGGGTTGGCTGGTGGACATTCAACTTTCCTGGAATACGCTGGCGGCACGGGCCGTACCTAAAGCGGGAAGGGTAGCGAAAAGCGCCGCCGAGGGAAACGTCTGCCGCCTGTCAGCGGCTTCCGACGAGGTGGCGCTCGTCTTGTGCAAGGCCTGCCGCCGACAGTACCAT
>NZ_VMBJ01000328.1:0-208 GCF_010608305.1 Stenotrophomonas sp. AS012628
CTCCAGGGCCTGGAGGTCGTTGAACGGCACCGCGCGGCTGAACTGGGTGAGGTCGTGGGCCTGGCCGAGCAGGCCGGAGCGATGCACGGTGCGGCCGTCGCGGCAGCGAACCAGGGTGTCGTCGACCGTGCCGTGGTAGCAACCGTCGAATACCAGCACCACCTTGCGACCGGTGATCGCACGCGCCCAGCGCAGGACGAAGCGGTTG
>NZ_VMBJ01000329.1:0-208 GCF_010608305.1 Stenotrophomonas sp. AS012628
TGGTAATGCCGGGCGACAACATCAAGATGGTTGTCACCCTGATCGCTCCGATCGCCATGGAAGATGGCCTGCGCTTCGCGATCCGCGAAGGCGGCCGTACCGTTGGCGCTGGCGTGGTTGCCAAGATCATCGAGTAATCGCTGATCCTGCCATCAGAAAAGGGGCCCTTCGGGGCCCCTTTTTTCGTTCGTTGGTTAAATATTGACAC
>NZ_VMBJ01000033.1:0-53189 GCF_010608305.1 Stenotrophomonas sp. AS012628
TTGCAGCGTCCCCCTCAACCGGACCCACCCCGCCAACCCACGGATAGCCAGCTTCTGCTGTTGACGTTGACGTTGCTTCGGCGGGTGCAGGGCTGCAAGCCCTGCAAACCAAAACCCCTCAGTGAGCAGCAGGCCGAGATGGCGGCAGCCACGCCGCCACGATGCCGAGTAGCGGCAGGAACGCGGTCAGCTGGTAGACGTACTCAATGCTGGTCTTGTCAGCCAGCAGGCCGAGCACGGCAGCACCCAGTCCGCCCATGCCAAACGCGAAGCCGAAGAACAGGCCGGACACCATGCCGATGCGGTGCGGCATCATCTCCTGCGCATAGACCACGATCGCCGAGAACGCCGACGACAGCACGAAGCCGATCAGCACCGCCAGCACCGTGGTCCAGAACAGATCCGCATGCGGCAGCATCAACGCGAACGGGGCCACGCCGAAGATCGAGGTCCAGATGATCGGCTTGCGGCCGATGCGATCACCCAGCGGGCCGCCGAGGAAGCCACCGGCGGCGGATGCCACCAGGAACGCGAACAGGTGCAGCTGCGCCTGTGCCACCGGAATGCCGAAATGGTGGATCAGGTAAAAGGTGAAGTAGCTGCCGATGCTGGCCATGTAGAAGTACTTGCTGAAGATCAGCACCAGCAGGATCGCCAGCACCTTGGCCACGGTGCGCGACGGATGCCGCGGCGCCGTCGAGGCGGTGCTGGCCGGGCGCGGGATGCCCAGGTGCAGCGCGTACCAGCGGCCGACATAGGTCAGCAGCGCGATGCCGATCAGGGCGGCGCCGGCAAACCACGATGCGGCATGCTGGCCATACGGCACGATCACCGCCGCTGCAATCAGCGGGCCCAGCGCGGTACCGAAGTTGCCACCGACCTGGAACACCGACTGCGCGAAACCATGGCGACCGCCCGAGGCCAGCCGCGCGATGCGCGAGGCTTCCGGATGGAAGATGGCCGAACCAATGCCGACCATCGCCGCCGCCATCAGCACCACCGCGTAGTTCGGTGCGAAGCCCAGCAGCAGCATGCCGCACAGGGTCGAGGCCATGCCGATCGGCAGCGAGTACGGCGCCGGGCGGCGGTCGGTAGCCATGCCGATCAACGGCTGGAAGATCGAGGCGGTGAGCTGGTAGGTCAGCGTGATCAGGCCGATCTGGGTGAAGCTGAGGTTGAAGCCGCCCTTGATCACTGGATAGATGGCCAGGATCAGCGACTGCATCATGTCGTTGACGACATGCGAGGTGGAGATGGCGGCCAGCACGCCGGGGGCCACCGGGCGTGAGGTGGTTGCGGGAGAAGCCAGGGTCGACATGGATACAGTCAGGTTGGGGGCGAGCCACGCATGCTACGGTGACCTCCCCCTCCCTTCTGCCGCGTTCGGGTCATGGCATATCGCAAAAAGGACACCCCCTGCCCGGTCCGCGAGACTGCGCCGTGGAACGAGGTTCCGGTGCACCGCCCAGTGACCTGCCGCGCCCGCCACTACAAGCCCGGCACCCACATCGCGCCCCACCGGCACCGCCGTCACCAGCTGGTGTTCGCCATGTCCGGACTGATGGTGGTGCGTGCGGACGGCGGCCGCTGGGTGGTGCCCTCGACCCGCGCGATCTGGGTCCCGGCCGGCATGGCCCATGCGGTGGACTGCATCGCCGAAGTACACATGCGCAGCCTGTACGTGGAGCCGGACTTCGCGCCGCAGCTGCCGGACGAGGCGTTCGCAGTACAGGTAGCACCGCTGCTGCGCGAGCTGCTGCTGGCCGCCAGCCTGATCGAGACCGCGCATGTGGACGACAGCCGCGACGGCCGCCTGGTGCGCCTGCTGCTGGACGAGCTGCACCGCATGGACGTGCTGCCGCTGCACCTGCCCTCGCCCACCGACCCGCGCCTGCAGCGGATCTGCCAGCACATCCAGAAGCATCCCGGCGACGACGCCACGTTGCAGGATTGGGCGCAGGCGCTGCAGGTGGACGTGAAAACCATCCAGCGCCATTTCGCCAGCGAACTGGGCATGACCTTCGGGCAGTGGCGACAACAGGCGCGGCTGCTGGCCGCACTGGAACGGCTGGCGGTCGGTGACAAGGTCATCGATGTCGCGCTGGCGATGGGTTACGACAGCCCGAGCGCGTTCACCAGCATGTTCAAGCGGCAGCTGGGGCAGACACCCGCGGCGTTTTTTCGCTGACCGCATACGAAAACGCCGGGCATGGCCCGGCGTCATCGTTGCACACCCACCTGAAGATTCAGGACGTCATGCGGTCCCAGAAGCCCTTCACGCCATCGATGAAGGTGGCCGACTTCGGCGAATGCTTGCGCGCTTCCTCACCGACGAAGGTGGCTTCGAACTGCTCCAGCAGCTTGCGCTGCTCGTTGGTGAGGTTGACCGGGGTCTCCACCACCACACGGCAGTACAGGTCGCCCTCGCTGCGGCTGCGCACCGAACGTACGCCCTTGCCACGCAGGCGGAACAGCTTGCCGGTCTGGGTCTCGGCCGGGATGCGGATCTCCGCCTCGCCGCCCAGCGTGGCCACGCGCACGGTGTCGCCCAGTGCGGCCTGCGAGATGCGGATCGGCACTTCGCAGTGCAGGTCGTCGCCATCGCGCTGGAAGATCGCATGCTCGCGCACGCGCACTTCCACGTACAGATCACCCGGCGGCGTACCGGCCGGACCGGCTTCGCCCTCGCCCTGCAGGCGGATGCGGTCGCCGGTGTCGACGCCGGCCGGCACCTTCACCGACAGCACCTTGTCTTCCTCGACACGGCCGTTGCCATGGCAGGTCTTGCAGGGCTTGGCGATGATCTGGCCACGGCCGCCGCAGTTGTGGCAGGCCTGCTGCATGGCGAAGATGCCGCGCTGGATGCGCACCTGGCCACGGCCATGGCAGACGTTGCAGGTCTCGACCTTGCCGTCTTCGGAGCCACTGCCATCGCAGTCGCCGCACTCGGCCAGGGTCGGAATCTCGATGCGGCGCTCGACGCCGCGCACGGCTTCTTCCAGGTCCAGCTCCATCACGTAGCCGATGTCGGCGCCGCGACGGGCCTGGCGCGGACCACCGCCGCCACCAAAGATGTTGCCGAAGATATCGCCGAAGATATCGTTCATGTCCGGGCCGCCCGGACCACCGCCGCCCATGCCGTGCTCGAACGCGGCGTGGCCGTGGCTGTCATACATGCGGCGCTTGTTGCCGTCGGACAGTACTTCGTAGGCTTCCTTGCACTCCTTGAAGGAGGCTTCGGCCGCCGTATCGCCCGGGTTGCGGTCCGGGTGGAACTTCATCGCGCAGCGGCGGTAAGCCTTCTTCAGCTCGTCGTCGGTGGCGGTGCGGGCAACGCCCAGCACTTCGTAGTAATCGCGCTTGCTCATATCGTGAATCGGGTTCCGGAAAGTCGGGATTCGTCAAAGCGGAAGAGCGGAACCAGGTCCGCTCTTGCGTCGGGCGCCCCGACACGCCGGTGGGCGGTCAGGACCCTGATGCGACAACGGGACGCTGATGGCCAGCGTCCCGTGTCGGTCCGGATCAGGACTTCTTGTCGTCCTTGACTTCGGTGAACTCGGCGTCGACCACGTCATCCTGCGCCTTGCCTGCGTTGCCGGCGTCGGCACCCGGGGCAGCACCGCCCTGGTCGGCCGAAGCGGCAGCGAACAGCGACTGGCCAGCTTCTTCCAGCGCCTTCGACTTGGCTTCGATCTGTGCCTTGTCGTCACCCTTCATCGCGGTTTCCAGATCGGCCAGGGCCGCCTCGACCTTGCCGATCACTTCGCCACCGACCTTGCTGCCGTGCTCGGTGATCGCGCTGCGGGTGCCGTGGATCAGGGCGTCGGCCTGGTTGCGGGCCTGCACCAGCTCCTGGAACTTCTTGTCTTCTTCGCGGTTGGCTTCCGCGTCGGCGACCATGCGTGCGATCTCTTCCTCGGACAGACCCGAACCGGCCTTGATCTCGACCTTCTGTTCCTTGTTGGTCTTCTTGTCCTTGGCCGACACGTGCAGGATGCCGTTGGCGTCGATGTCGAAGGACACTTCCACCTGCGGCAGGCCACGCGGCGCCGGCTCGATGCCGGACAGGTCGAACTTGGCCAGCGACTTGTTGAAGCGGGCCTGTTCGCGCTCACCCTGCAGCACGTGCACGGTCACGGCCGACTGGTTGTCCTCGGCGGTGGAGAACACCTGCGAGGCCTTGGTCGGGATGGTGGTGTTCTTCTCGATGATCTTGGTGAACACGCCACCCATGGTTTCGATGCCCAGCGACAGCGGGGTCACGTCCAGCAGCAGCACGTCCTTGACGTCGCCACCCAGCACGCCGCCCTGGATCGCCGCACCCAGTGCCACGGCCTCGTCGGGGTTGACGTCCTTGCGCGGTTCCTTGCCGAAGAACTCGGTCACCGCCTGCTGCACCTTCGGCATGCGGGTCTGGCCGCCGACCAGGATCACTTCGCTGATGTCGCTCGAACGCAGGCCGGCATCGTTCAGGGCGACACGGCACGGCTCGATCGACTTCTTGATCAGGTCGTCCACCAGCGCTTCCAGCTTGGCGCGGGTCAGCTTGATGTTCAGGTGCTTCGGACCCGACGCGTCAGCGGTGACGTACGGCAGGTTCACTTCGGTCTGCTGGGCGCTGGACAGCTCGATCTTGGCGCGCTCGGCAGCGTCCTTCAGGCGCTGCAGGGCCAGCGGATCCTTGCGCAGGTCGATGCCCTGGTCCTTGTTGAACTCTTCAACCAGGTACTCGATGACGCGGTTGTCGAAGTCTTCGCCGCCCAGGAAGGTGTCGCCGTTGGTGGCCAGCACTTCGAACTGCTTTTCGCCGTCGACGTTGGCGATCTCGATCACCGAGACGTCGAAGGTGCCGCCGCCCAGGTCGTACACCACGATCTTGCGATCCTTGTTGTCGCCCTTGTCCAGGCCATAGGCCAGCGCGGCCGCGGTCGGCTCGTTGATGATGCGCTTGACGTCCAGGCCGGCGATGCGGCCGGCGTCCTTGGTCGCCTGGCGCTGGCTGTCGTTGAAGTAGGCCGGCACGGTGATGACCGCTTCAGTGACCTTCTCACCGAGGAAGTCCTCGGCGGTCTTCTTCATCTTTTCCAGCACCTTGGCCGAGATTTCCTGCGGCGCCATCTTCTTGCCGTCGCTGGTGGCCACCCAGGCATCGCCATTGTCATGGGCGAGGATGCTGTAGGGGACGTGCGCGATGTCCTTCTGCACTTCGGCGTCGGTGAACTTGCGGCCGATCAGGCGCTTCACCGCGTAGAAGGTGTTCTTCGGGTTGGTCACGGCCTGGCGCTTGGCCGAGGCGCCGACCAGGACTTCGCCGTCCTTGGTGTAGGCGACGATCGACGGGGTGGTGCGATCGCCTTCCGAATTCTCGATGACGCGGGCCTTGCCGCCGTCCATGATCGCCACGCACGAGTTGGTGGTGCCGAGGTCGATACCAATGATCTTGCCCATGGGGGAGACTCCTGAGGATGCTTGTTGGGGTCAGTCCGGCCGTTCGGCCGGTGGATGAATACGATGTGGGGGAGGCTCGTGGAACATTCAAGCCATCTCCCGAACGCTGTGTTCAGCGCCTGGAAAACCTTGCCAGGCATGGCCTGGCTCGACCGGGGCCGGGCATCACCCGGCCCAGTCAATCAATCGGCGGCCACCACCACCAGCGCCGGCCGCAGCAGGCGCTCGTTCAGCAGGTAGCCCTTCTGGAACACGGTCACCACGCTGCCGGGGGCCGCGCCCGGGGCCGGCACCTGGCTGATGGCCTGGTGGTGTTCCGGGTTGAACGGCTGGCCGGTCGGGTCCAGCAGGACCAGACCGTTGTCGGCGGCAACCTTCAGCAGCTGCTTGTAGGTCAGCTCCAGGCCTTCGCGCAGCGGGTGCGGGTCGTCGCCGGCGGCCTTCAGGCCGGCATCCAGGCTGTCGAACACCGGCAGCAGCTCGCCGAGCAGCTTCTCGTTGGCGAACTTGCGGGCCTGCTCGATGTCACGGGCCACGCGCTTGCGCTGGTTCTCCAGGTCGGCGCGCTCACGCAGCGCATCGGCCTTGATCTGCTCGACTTCGGCGCGCAGGCGCTCCACTTCGTCGTTGACGCCGGCGGCGGCAGCCGCATCAGCGGCACTCTGCTGGGATTCGATATCTGGCTGTTCGTGGTTCATGTCTGGGTCCCTGGCGGTCACTCTCCGCCTCCACCCACCCTAGTGTGGGCGGGATGCTGCGTTTCAAGCGTCGGATGTTCCGGGAGTGCGCCCGGCGGGTGAAAAGGCCGCGCCGAGCACATCGGCGGTGGCCTGCACCAGCGGGATCATGCGGTCGTAGGCCATCCGCTTGGGGCCGATCACGCCCAGCACGCCCAGCACCTGGCCGTTGGCGGTGTACGGGGCGGTGACCAGCGAGACGCCCTGCAGCGGCATCATCCCCGTCTCCTCGCCGATGAAGATGCGCACGCCCGGCGCCTGGATGGTCCGCTCCAGCAGCTGCAGGATCTCGCGCTTGCTGGAGAACAGCTCGAACAGTTCACGCAGGCGCTCCAGGTCGGACAGGTCCTGCACCCCCATCAGGCGGGTCTGGCCGGCCACCAGCATGTCGTCGGCCGCTGGCTGCAGGGCCTGCTCGGCCAGCTCGATGCTGTGCGCCAGCAGCTGTTCCAGCTCGGAGCGGGCGTCGCGCAACTCCAGCAGCAGGCGGGTGCGGATCTCGGCCATCGGCAGGCCGGCGAAATGGGCGTTGAGGTAGTTGGCGACCTGCTCCAGCTGGCCTGGCGCGAACTCCTGCCGGGTCTCGATGACCCGGTTCTGCACCTCGTTGTCGGCGAACACCAGGATCGCCAGTACGCGGCGCCCGTCCAGCGCCACGAAATCGATCTGGCGGAAGGCGAACTGCTCGCGCCGCGGCGCGCTGACCACGCCGACGAAGTGGCTCATGGCCGACAGCAGCTCCGAGGCGCTGCCGAGCAGGGCCTGGGTGCTGCCGCCGCCAGCCAGTTCCTGACGCAACCGGGCCAGCTCGCCCTCGCCCGGCGGCTGCATCTGCAGCAGGCTGTCGACGAACACCCGGTAGCCGTGTGCGGTCGGGACGCGCCCGGCCGAGGTGTGCGGCGAGGCCAGCAGCCCCAGGTCCTCCAGGTCGCCGAGGATGTTCCGGATGGTGGCCGGGCTGACCTCCAGGCCGGCCACGCGCGCCAACGTCTGCGAGCCGACCGGCTCACCGTCCTGGATGTAACGCGCGATCAGCGTGCGCAGCAGATGGCGCGCACGCGGGGCAAGCTGGTCGGGAGAACCGTGCATGGAATCAACCTGTGAGACACGGACACTAGATAATGGCGGCGCATCACCTTGGCAAGTCATTGGACCTCCCTCGCCCACGTGCTAGCGTTGCGCGGCTGCTGATACCCCCTTACCCATGCTCAGACATCTTTCGATCAAGGATTTTGCCGTCGTCCGCGCCACCGAACTGGAGTTCGGGCCAGGCATGACCGTGGTTTCAGGCGAGACCGGCGCCGGCAAGTCGCTGATGGTCGACGCGCTGGGCTTCCTGTCCGGCCTGCGCGCCGACAGCGGCGTGGTCCGCCACGGCGCCGCGCGCGCCGAGCTTTCGGCCGAGTTCACGCTGGACCAGCTGCAGGCCGCGCGCCAGTGGCTGGCCGACAACGAGCTGGACGACGAAGAACAATGCCAGCTGCGCCGCGTGATCCGTGCAGACGGCGGTTCGCGGGCGTGGATCAATGGCCGCCCGGTGACCCTGGCCCAGCTGGGCGACCTGGCCTCGTTGCTGGTGGAGATCCACGGCCAGCACGAACAGCAGGCCCTGCTGGCGCGCCCGTCGCAGCTGGCCCTGCTGGATGCCTATGCCGGCAACGAGAACGAGCGCCGCCAGGTGCGCCGCGCCGCGGCCGCATGGCAGGCACTGGTCGATGAATCGCTGGCGCTGTCGCAACAGGGCGACGTGAGTGACCGGATCGGCTTCCTGGAGCACCAGCTGCGCGAACTGGACCGCGAAGACCTGGAGCCGGAGTCGATCGTGGCGCTCGGTGCCAGCCATCGCCGCCAGGCCCACGCCAGCGCCCTGCTGAGCGCCTGCCAGGCCGCCAGCAACCAGCTCAACGGCGATGACGGCAGCTCCGCGCTGGACCTGCTGCAGCAGGTGCGCCACGAGCTGTCGCGCCTGATCGAGCACGACCCGCGCCTGGGCGAGGTGGACGGTCTGATCGAGAACGCCTCGATCCAGCTTCACGAAGCCCTGTCGCTGCTGGACCGGGTGCACGATGACCTCGATGCCGACCCGGAGCAGTTCGAAGAGAACGAGCGCCGTCTCGGCCGCCTGCACGACCTGGCCCGCAAGCACCGCGTGCCGATGGACGAGCTGGGCGCGCAGCGCGAGCGCATGCACGCCGAAGTGGAGCAGCTGCGCGGCGCCGACGAACGCCTGCAGCGCCTGGCCGGCGAGATCGACAAGGCCGCCGCCGCCTGGCGTGTGCACGCTGAAGTGCTGACCGCCAGCCGTCGCAGCGCTGCTGCCGAACTGTCGGCCACCACCACCGGCATCATCGCCGAGCTCGGCATGGGCGGCGGCCAGTTCCTGATCGAGCTGGAACCGCAGGACGCCGGCAAGCCGGACCCGCAGGGCGCCGAACGCGTGGAGTTCCTGGTCGCCGCCAACGCCGGCCAGCCGCCGCGCGCACTGCGCAAGGTGGCCTCGGGCGGTGAACTGTCACGCATCTCGCTGGCCATTGAAGTGGCCGCGCTGGACCTGGATGCGGTGCCCACCATGGTGTTTGACGAGGTCGACTCCGGCATCGGCGGCGCGGTGGCCGACATCGTCGGCCAGAAGCTGCGCGCGCTCGGTGAGAAGCGCCAGGTGCTGTGCGTGACCCACCTGCCGCAGGTCGCTTCCAAGGGCCACGCCCACTACCGGGTCAGCAAGGCGCCGGTGGAAGGCATGACCCAGAGCGCAGTGGAAAAACTGGACAGCAAGGCCCGCGAGGAAGAGCTGGCGCGCATGCTCGGCGGCGTGGAAGTGAGCAAGGAAGCGCGCGCCGCTGCGCGCAAGCTGCTGCAGGTGTAACGCCGACCGGGCCGAGCATGGGCTCGGCTCTACAGGAACGTCCCGAACGAAACCGACATGTAGAGCCGAGCCCATGCTCGGCTTCTGTCCGCCGGCGCTCTCACCCCAAGGGCCGTGCCAGGTCCACCGTTTCCACCAGGTAATCCAGGAACGCGCGCACCCGCAGCGGCAGGTAGCCGCCCTGTCCCAGGAACACCGCGTGCACCTCTTCCAGGTCACCGGGATTGGCTTCCTCCAGCACCGGCAGCAGGCGTCCGGCAGCGATGTCGGCCTGCACCTGGAACGCTGCCAGCCGTGCCATGCCCAGACCACCCAGCACCAGCTGCCGCAGTGCATCACCATTGCTGGCGCGGGCATTGCCACTGGGCAGCACCATCCGCTCGCGTCCGTCCTGCAGCAATGGCCAGCCCTGCATCGCCCGGGCATGGCCGATGTCCAGCCGATTGTGCGACTGCAGCTCCTCAGCGTCGCGCGGCAGCCCATGCCGCTGCGCGTAGGCCGGCGCGGCCACGATCATCATCCGCGTCGCGCCCAGCCGCCGCGCCACCAGGCTGGAGCTCTTCAGCGGCCCGGCCCGCACCGCCACATCGGTGCGCTGCTCCAGCAGGTCGATCACCTCGTCGTTGAGGGTCAGGTCCACGCCCACCTGCGGGTTGCGCTCCAGGAACGCCGGCAGCAGCGGCAACAGGAAGTGCTGGCCAAACGGCACGTTGGAATTGACCCGCAGCCGTCCGCGCGGCTCGGCATGTGCGCTGGCGCAGCGTTCGGCCTCCTCCAGGTCGGCCAGCACGCGCAGGCCACGTTCATAGAACGCGCAGCCTTCCGGGGTCAGCTGTAGCTGGCGGGTGGAGCGTTGCAGCAGGCGCGTGCCCAGCCGCTGTTCCAGCCGGGCCACCAGCTTGCTCACCGCCGAGGGCGTCATGTCCAGGGTGCGGGCGGCGGCGGAGAAGCCGCCGGTCTCGATCACCCGCACGAACACTTCCAGCTCGCCGGATCGGTTGATGTCTGGTCGCGCCATGGCAATGAATCCAGTTCACAGATGATTATCCATGCGCAGTCTAGTTCACAGATAACCACGGAATCACCATGGTGGTCCCTCCACCCGGGACCGCCCGATGAACCGCCTGAGCCACCTTACCGCCACCACCCTGCTCGCCCTGTCCGGCGTCGCCAGTGCCGCATCCGCCCCGCACTGGGTTGCCAGCTGGCAGGCCAGCCCGCAACCGGTCTGGGGCGTGGATTTTCTGTTCCCGACCCTGGTCCCGGCCACGTTGCATGACCAGACCTTCCGCCAGACCGCGCGCATCAGCCTGGGCGGGCCTCGGCTGCGGGTGCGGCTGAGCAATGCTTACGGCACCCAGCCGCTGCGGATCGGGGCAGCGAGCGTGGCTGCCCGGGCGGGGGACACACCGCAGCCGCTCAGTTTCGACGGCCAGCCCGGGGTGCTGATCTCCCCCGGGCAGGAACGGCTGAGCGATCCGCTGCCACTGGTCACGGATGACCGGCAGGCACTGCAGGTCAGTGTCTTCGTGCCGGGGCCGACGCCGGTGCAGACGTTCCATTGGGAAGGCCGCCAGACCAGTTGGACTGCGCCCGGCGACCAGAGCCGGGCCCAGGCTCTGAGCGCGGCCAGCAGCACCACTGCCCGCCTGTTCCTGGCCGGCATCGAGGTCGAGGCCGCCGCCCGCGCACGTAGCGTGGTGGTGATCGGCGACTCGATCACCGACGGCGCCACCGCCAGCCTCGACCAGGACCAGCGCTGGACCGACCACCTGGCCGCGCGCCTGGCACCGCGGGGCATCGCCGTGGTCAACGCCGGTATATCCGGGGGGCGGCTGCTGCGCGACGGCATGGGTGAGTCGGTTCTGGCCCGCTTGCAGCGCGATGCACTGGATCAGCCCGGCGTGGCCAGTGTGATCGTGCTGATCGGCATCAACGACATCAGCTGGCCTGGCACCGCGTTCGCCCGCAACCAGGCCCGGCCCGCGCTGGCGGAACTACAGGCGGGGTATCGCGCCCTGGCCGAGCAGGCCCGAGGCCGAGGTATCCGGATCGTAGGCGCCACCCTGACACCGTTCGCCGGCGCCCTGCCCGACACGCCGCTGGATGACTACTACCACCCGGACAAGGATGTCCTGCGCCGGCAGCTCAATGCGTGGCTGCGCACGGACAGCCCTTTTGACGCGGTGATCGACCTGGACGCCGCGCTGCGGGACCCGGCCGATCCGTCACAGATGGCGGCCGCCTACGACTCCGGTGACCACCTGCACCCGGGCGATGCGGGTAACCGGGCCATGGCCGAGGCGGTCGATCTTGAGGTGCTCATGGGGCCATCCACGCATGGCGTGGATCTACCGTAAGCAACGAAAAACCCCGGGCAAGCCCGGGGTTTCGTCGCACTACGGCTGGCCGGAACGGCTTACTTGCGCTTTTTGCGCACGTACAGCACCAGCGAGTGCTCTTCCAGCTCGTAGCCGTGGTCGGCAGCGATCTTGCGCTGCAGCTCCTCGATCTCGTGGCTCTCGAACTCGATGATCTTGCCGCTGTCCACGTCGACCATGTGGTCATGGTGGCCGCCACGGTCCAGCTCGTAGACGGCCTGGCCGCCTTCGAAATTGTGCTTGAGCACGAGACCGGCGGCCTCGAACTGGGTCAACACCCGGTAGACCGTCGCCAGGCCGATCTCGTCGCCATGCTCAAGCAGCTGGCGGTAGATATCTTCGGCGGTCATGTGGTGCTGGGCATTGCGCTGTTCAAGCAGCGCCAGGATCCGCATCCGTGGATGGGTCACCTTCAGGCCGACTTTTCGCAGGTCGTGGGTTTCCATAGGTCTCCGTTCATTGGCGATTTAGCGCCAGCTGCCTCGGATTGGGTCGCGGTGGCACGCCGGGAGTGTATCATCGGTTTGATTTCCCCAACCGCCAGTCCCGATGCGCAATCTCCTGTTGGTCGCCGCCGTCGCCCTGTCCACCACCGGGTGCGGCATCATCTACAAGCAACCCATCTATCAGGGCAACCTGATCCGGGAAGATGCCGTGGCCAAGCTGCAGGTCGGGCAGAGCAAGCAGCAGGTCACTGCGCTGCTGGGCACCCCGTCCATTCCGGACCCGTTCCACGCCCAGCGCTGGGACTACACCTCCAGCCAGCGCGTGAACCGCCTGGGCCGCACCGAGGTGAAGAACTTCACCGTGTTCTTCGACAATGACAACGTGACCCGCTGGGAAGGCGATTACTTCCCGGGTAACGACAAGGCCCTGGCCCAGCAGACCGTGCGCCAGTTCGGCCGCAATCTGCCGAAGGACAAGAAGAAGAAGGGTCGCTGACGCCCCCTGCCCGTCCGCACGGACGGGCGGCAGGAATCAACCGCCGAGCGCGCGACGCCGGCGGTTGTCCTTGGGGTCGGCCTGCAACGGGCGTAGCAGCTCGATGCGGTCGCCATCCAGCAGTACCTGCTGCGGGCGCGCCAGTACCCCATGCACGGCCGCCGCCGGGCAGCCTGCACTGCCTTCCAGCGCAGCAGCGGCAATGGCCTCGGCCACGGTCGCGCCCTCGTCCAGCTGCAACCGGCGCGAGAGCACCCGCTGCGGCCAGGCCAGCACCACCTCGACCTCGATCATTGCTCAGGCCTCGTCGGCAACGCGGATGAAGTCGTTGACCATGCGGTCGGCCAGGCTCTGGAAGCCCAACGCCAGCGCCGGCCCCAGCAGGCGCGAACTGGGCTCGAAGTCCAGGGTCAGGGTGACTTTGCAGGCATCTTCGGCCAGCGCATGGAACTCCCAGCGGCCATGCAGCTGCTTGAACGGACCATCGCGCAGCTGCATGTCGATGCTGTGCGGGCGCTGCAGGGTGTTTTCAGTCTGGAACCAGGTGCTGAACGAGCCCAGGCCCAGATCCAGGCGCGCTACCAGTCGGTCCTCGCCCTGCTCCAGGATCTGGGCAGCCGAACACCAGCGGAAACGGCGCGGATAGGCCTGGACATCATTGACCAGGTCGAACATGCGCGCGGCCGAATGTTCGACCAGGGCGCTGCGGCGGATAGTAGGCATGAATACAGAACGTTTCGGCAATCGACCGGGCGGGCCCGAATCGGAGACAATACGGAAATGAGCAAGAACAGCGGCAAGGATAAAGCAAAGAGCGCGACGGCCAACAAAACCATCGCGTTGAACAAGCGTGCCCGCCACGAGTACCACATCGAAGATCGCTTCGAAGCCGGCCTGGCCCTGCAGGGCTGGGAGGTGAAATCGATCCGTGCTGGCCGCGGCAACATCGTCGACGCCTACGCCTACGTGAAGGATGGTGAGATCTTCCTGATCGGCGCGCAGATCACGCCGTTGATCCAGGCCTCGACCCATGTCGTGGCCAACGACCGGCGCGATCGCAAGCTGCTGCTGCACCGGAGCGAGATCGACAAGCTGGTTGGCAAGGTCGAGCGCGATGGCTACACGATCGTGCCCACCGCGATGTACTGGAGCAAGAACAAGATCAAGCTCGAAGTCGCGCTGGCCAAGGGCAAGCAGACCCACGACAAGCGCGATGCCGCCAAGGACCGCGACTGGGCGATCGAGAAGCAGCGTGTCATGCGTCGCGGCAACCGCGACGCGTAAGGCGGTTGCGCATCACCCTGTAGAGTCGAGCCATGCTCGACTGCTTTGGCTGTCTGTAAAGCCGAGCCACGCTCGGCTTCGGCAAGAAGAGCAGCCGAGCGCAGGCTCGGCTCTACAAGACGCTGGTCACCCCGCCAGCATGCCCTGCCTGCGCATCCGCGGCGCCAGTGCCGCGTGCATCACCGCCAGATGCATCACCACTGCCAGCTCCGGCGCGTAACGATCATCGCCCGAGCGCCACTGCTGGGCCAGCTGTGCGGCATCAGCCGGCAGCAGCGCCAGCAGCTGCGCATCGTCCAGCGCGTCGGCCGCACCCTGCAGCCGGCGGGCCATCTGTCGCGACTGCCACACGTGCACACCAATGCTCAGGCTGGCCAGCGACATCAGCACCACGGCCAGTCCGTGCTCGAACCACTGCGACAGCACTTCCGGCCCCCACAACAAGGCCGCCAGCACCGCCAGGCCCGGCAGGCGCCACCCCAGCCAATGGATGCGACCACGCTGCGACCAGTGCACCACCACCGCGCTGGCGACCAGTGCCGCAGCGGCCGTGGCCGGCAACTCGGTCACCCAGGTGGCCGCCAGCAGCACCGCCAGCACCGCCCATACCCAGCCCGGCGGCAACGCGCGTCGCTGGTAATCGGCACCGACCGGTCCGATCAGCTGCCGCAGGCTGCGTTGTTGGCTTGCATCGGTCACCCACCGTCTCCGTGTCTGTCCTGGCCTGGATGGTCGTCGCCAGTGTGTCGCAAATTCGTGCCCACGAAGTTAGCAATCCGCTATGACAGACGCTCTACAACAAGTTGCGGATTGACAGGACGCGCGACTCGCCCGCAGCACTCACCCCGCCGACAGATCCTTGCTGAGGAACACCCTGCATGTGCCGACCGAATCGCATGGCACCCGGCCGAACACGACCCATCCATGCTTCACATAGAAGTCGGGCGCCTGGAAGCTGAGGGTGTACAGCACGCCGGAACGGCAACCACGACGCCGTGCTTCATCCTCTGCGGCCTTCAGCACGCGCGATCCCAGCCCGTTGCCGCGATAGGCCGCTGGCAGATGGAACAGATCCACGAACCACAGGCCCAGTGAAGTTCGCCCGGTAAGCCCCCCCACCACCTCGCCACTGGCCGGATCGGTGACCAGCACCGCGAGTGTGCGCCGATCGGCGTAACCCGCTGCGTTCAGATTGAACTGGTCCAGGCCACTGCCAATTAGGTCCAGCGCCTCGTCGCTGGGATCATCGGTTACGGCGACTTCAAGCGACATGGCGTCCTTCCATTGGCTGCAGATCGAGAGTCTGGATGCTATCAACCCCAATATTTTGCTGCTGGGGTCAGGCAGAACGGCCACGGCCAACCGTCCCGCCCCCCATCAACCGAAGGGTGTCTATACTCTGGGCTGGCTCGCCTCTTCATAGGAAGTTCGCATGACTGCGACGGCCTCCAATCCTGACGATTCGATTGACCCCACCTACTCCGGCTCTAGCACTGAGCACAGTGCAAAACTGCCGGGTGACCGCGCTTCGATTACCCGGACCGCAGACGGCGCTGTAAAGGTTGCCGGACGTAGTATCGAGAAGACTCAGGCAGAGGTGGCTCTTGCAGGCGCCACGTTGAAGAAGGTGACAGAGGTAACGGGTACGGCAGGCGAGAACCGTATCGAGCGCGAACGCATCACCCAGTTCAGCCTTGAGGCGTCGGTTGCAGTTGGAGCACGCGCCGAAGTCAAAGGCAAAGAGCGTCTGGCTGGTATCGAGCTTGAAGCCGGATCGCAGGTGGGTGCCCGTGTGCGCTATCGCGTCTCCCTGCCTGACACCACCGCATCTGAAACCGGAAAATCCACTCCTGCAACGGCTGAGCAAGCTGCCAGAGTGAACCCCTTCAACCCGACCACGCTGCCGATTGGTGGCCGGGTGTTGCTGGATAGCCAGCAATTCCAGCAGAGTGAGTTGAAAGTTGCGTTCCGCCACATCGCAACGGTGAACCAGCTCACTGAAGCGGAGGGGGTCGGTGTCGCGATCAGCCGTTTGGACGAACACCATGTCCGGGTCGTTACGGGGCCCAACAAGGCGATCGAATCCCTGCAGGGCGTGGGCGTCGATCTAGGCATTGCGCGCGTGATGGCCGGTCGCCAGGATGCGCTTGGACAGTCCAAACTGCAGACCGCCGACTTTGACCTGCGCGACCCGGATGCGCGTGCGGCCTACATCCGAATGCTCGCAACAGGCCAGGTGGCCGATCAGACGCCGGGCGTGAGCAACGTGGCTCAGCTGGAGCGGTTGGACTACAGCTCCCAGCAGCGGCTGCAAGTGGGACTGGTCAATGACCTGGTGAGTGCCGATATCGCGGGGCGCCGCAATACTGGCACGGCGATCCAGAGCACGGCTCCCGACGGCAAGGTCACAGTCACCCAGCAATTGAGCTATGACGACAACGTGAAGCTGACGATTGTGCGCGCCTTCACCCGTGACGGAGAAACGCTCCGCGAGGACGTGGATGCGCGCAGGTATCAATTCCTTGTCGACACGGATGTGCCGACCCCCGGCTTTATGGACAAGGTGGTTGGTGGCCGAAACGAAGCCGTTGAGGAGCGCAACATCGCCACCGGGTTGAACCTGGCTTTAACTGGATCGACCGAGGGCCCGGGACAGATCCGTCCCGGTGAAAAAGTCTCGGTCAGCTTCAGCGAAGCGCAGATGCAGGAATTCATGCAGCGAACCCAGAAGATGGTCGAGCGCCCCCTCGGACATCTCGATCCATTGGCAGGTATCGCTCGCGCTGGCTATGGCGACCAGCCGCAGCGCGATGGTCTTGAGTTCGCAATCGGGATAGCCCGTAGCCTGCAGGGTAATGCCGATCAGTTCGGCAAGCATCTACAGCGTGTGGCGCAGGACGGTGACCCGCGTGGGCCTGTCCACCCGATCAATGCGCGACTCACGCGCTCAGACGGCACGCTGCTCAATGCGCCGGTTCAATCGCAGCAGCAGGCTCCGGCCCCCCTTTCACCGGCTGGCCGCACCGCCACCCTCGATCCGCGCCATTCGGACCACGAGGCAAATGCCATCTACAAGCAGAATTTCCAAGCGGCAGAAAGACTGGCAAGCACCCAGGGCGGATTGCCGGATCAGGCAGTTGAGCGTTTGGCGATGGCCGGAACCATCGCAGCCCAGCGGGCTGGGTTGAGTCAGGTGGATCACCTTGTGGTCGGAAATCGTGGCCAAGCTTTTGTCGTGCAGGGGGCACTCGACTCCCCGGCGCATCTACGGGCGGGTTTCGACTATCAGACGGCGTTGAATACACCGATCGAGGACAGTTTCTCCAGATTGGAGGTGGCCTCTGAATCGCGTGCACAGAGCGATCTGCGTACTCAAGAGCACGAGCATGAGACGCGACTGATGGCGGCGCGAGGACTATGACCTGTCTCCGGGTCAGCAGGGCTTGTGCTGTCCAGCGTCGCCGATGAACTGCCACTGGCGTATGCCTGGCCATAGCTGAATCATGCCGCTTCCAGCGGCGCCAGTTCCTGAAGGGGCCGCCGCGGCGGCCCCTTGGACCTTACAGGTCCGGCAGGCCCAATCGTCTCCGCAGCGCCGCCACTAGAATGATCGAGATCTGCGCCAACGCATCCTGATCGCGCGTCAGCTCGTCATACATATCCAGCAGCTCCGGTGGGATCTTTCCCATCCGGGCTGCCTTGAAGGCCTCCATCGAGACCACCTGAGCCTTATGGCGCTCATCTTCCATGTCCTTCTCCAGCGTCTGGCGGCGAGAGTGCCGCCCTCTGCATGCCTTGGACCCGCCTCCAAGCCTGTTGCAGGGAAAAGAAAAGCAGCACCACCATCCATGGACTGGCCCTTCTCCTCCAATGGCCACCGGTTCTCAGCGTGATGGCTTCACAGAAGGATGACCGTTTGATCTTCCACAGGATTTCTAAGCGGCATGTCATTGATTCAATCGAACATCGAATCGTCCTTCAGGGATAGGGGGGCTTGGAGGGTTCGAGCAACCGTTGTGCAACCTCTCTTGACGCCCCTCTGCAAAAGCAGCCCGCCAAGAGGTAAACGTGAAATCGATCAGGACCGCTTTGCTCGTTATCTCGTTGTCCAGTCCGTTCCACTTGGCTTACGCCCAGTCCCCAGTGCAAGGCGGCGGCGCCTCGGTGCCGGCAAACCTCTACAAGGGATCAGCAGACAGCATTCTTCCAAACAGCTTCAGCTACGCCGTAACGGGCTCCGGCAAAGAGAAGAAAGCGTTTCTCAGCAATGATCCCAGTCTCTTCGGGAACATCGGCACAGTACATTTTGCGGCAGGCGATTCCGTTCTTACGGCGACCGAGTTGTCCGACTACACCAACGCCGACAACGTACCCACAACCAACCAAAAATATGGAGCGCTCATCCAGATTCCCACGGCGCTCGTACCAGTCGTGATCCCCTTCAACAAGCCCGGCGCGAAGCTTGACCTGTCCATCAACGATATCTGTGGTGTCTTCTCAAGCAAGATAGCGGACTGGTCTCAACTATCATCGGGTTTGTCGTCGGGTCAGAGTGGCCCGATCACTGTGGTTTACCGCTCGGAGAGCAGCGGTAGCACTGAAGTTCTCACGCGTTTTCTGTCTGCGGCATGCAAGTCGGTTGATTTGTTCGGGACTAGTCTCAAACAGCAAAGCAACTGGAGTGGATCGGCGCCGGGCTTCTCGATCCAGACGAGCTTCGCCGGCTTGTTCTCAAACAACATGGCGCCCTCAAACTTTCTCCCTGCCGTGGCAACGGGAGACACCTCGCTGCTTGATACCGTCAATTCTGGTAATGGCCGCATTGGATACACTGGCCCAGACTTGATGGTCAACCCGGACGATGCCACGAAAGTGGCCCGCGTGATTGGGTTCTCGCCCAAATATGTGAGCATCCCCGCAACGATCGGTGCCGTTAGTCCGCCCACAAGCGTGTTGCAAGCGCCATTCGTTCATTCCTTTTCAATCACTACGGAAGCGCAGGTGATTCCAGCCAGGATCAAGGGCCCAATGACGCGACATTACGGGCGCACTGGTTCTACCCACTGGATAGGAGTTGGCGTGAGGCGATCCAGACACGATTCGCTCTTGCAAGTAGTTCGACCGGACTGAACAACCCGGACGCCTGCAATGGAATGGGGCGCCCCTAGCAGGGATGCGACATCACGACGTTGGAAAACAGGGGCCGGCTGTCATGCCGGCCCCTGCCCCGCTGCCCGCCTCTGGACAGCAGCGGCGGCTGAACGATTTCAGCGTCGGCCCTGACCGCGCGTGACTGTTCAGGAAGATTGCCGTAAGATCCGTTTCGTTGGGCAGGGTCAGTGTCAGCGTTTATGACGGCATTGGCCGCAAAGCCTTGCAGCACTTGAAGAAGCCGGGGGTGCATTGGTTTCGACGGGGGTTGTGAAGTCGCCTGGCGCATGCCGAGGGGGTAGCTTTCCTCGTAAATCCAGCTGCAAAACTCTAGTTGCCAACGACGACAACTACGCTCCGGTCGCTCTCGCAGCCTAAAAACTGCGGTGCGTGACCTTCTGCCGACTTAGGCGGAGCCTCGAAACTGCTTGTGTCCATGCTCGCAGCGTAGAGTCATTATCATGGAATCGCGCTGGGCGGCTGCCTGTCAGTCCGGCACTAGAACACAACAGGCTGGTTCCCGGGTGCGCTTTGCACACCGTGCTGCTCGGGGATGAGATTCAACGGTGAGCTAAGCATGTAGTGCTGGGGATGGAGTGCCTTCGGACGGCGGTTCAATTCCGCCCACCTCCACCAACGAACGGTTCGTCAAGGACCGGAGAAGCCCGGAAATTCCACCAACGTGGGTTTCCGGGCTTTTTTATTGCCCGCCTCGCCTCGCCGCGGAGTTCACCGCCCAGGCGCAGTCGCGATTCGATGCCGTCAAGCAATGTCGACACCGCGCATCTTCTCTCACCTTCGACATCACTAAATCACTTCAGAATTTTCCCAGCCTCCCATTGGGGGGGATGTGTCCGCGAAGCCGTTCGTCCCTGGTCGCCATCAAGAGGAGACCACGGAGCACCCGCACCCTTCACATGAAGCCGCGCCCGAGGGGCACGGCCTGTTCGACACATCTTTCACAAAGGAACTGTATCCATGCGTACGTCGCTTCGGGTTTCCCTTGCCAGCGCCATCACCCTGGTTCTGGTCAGCGCCCCCGCCTTCGCCCAACCCACCGAACGGGTATGGACGCGAGGCATGGCCAGCAACGAGCAGTACAGCAGTTTCATCGTCAAGTACCGGGACGGCAGCAGCAAGCGCGTTTCGGCTACCACCGCACAGGATGCGCTGAAGAAGCGCCTCGGCATCCAGCAACGCAGCAAGCGCTCGATCGGCGCTGCGCCGGCCCCAGCCGTGACCCACCAGCGCCGCATGGGCGGTGGCGCCGACGTCGTCACCACGGACAAGGCACTGGATCTTCCGGAAGCGCAGATCCTGATGCAGCGCATCGCCGACGATCCGGACGTCGAGTATGTGCAGCCGAACTACATGATGAGCGCGTTCGCCACACCGAACGATCCGCGCTACGGCGAGCAGTGGCACTACAGCAATCCGACCAGTGGTGCGCGCCTGCCGGCCGCGTGGGACCGCTCCACCGGCCAGGGTGTGGTGGTGGCTGTGGTCGATTCGGGGTATCTCAACAACAACGACCTGCAGGCGAACCTGTTGCCGGGTTACGACATGATCTCGTCCACCCGCCCGTTCAGTGATTGGCAGTGCATCATCGGCGGACTCAATCCCGGCTGTGGTGGCTCCGACGATGGTGACGGACGCGACGCCGATGCCTTCGATGCCTCGGGCATCGCACACGGCACGCACGTCGCTGGAACGGTCGCTGCGGTGACCAACAACCAGATCGGCGTCGCCGGCGTGGCCTACAACGCGAAGGTCGTGCCGGTGCGCGTACTCGGCAACCAGGGCAATGGCGGTTCCGCCGACATCATCGACGGCATGCTCTGGAGTGCGGGTATCAACGTGCCCAACGTCCCGGCCAATGCCAACCCGGCTGAAGTCATCAATCTCAGCCTCGGCGGCCGCCGGGCCTGCTCGCCGGCCGAGCAGGATGCAATCGACGACATCACCGCGCAGGGCACGATCGTGGTGGTCGCCGCCGGCAACAGCAATCTGGATGTGTCCGAGTTTGCTCCGGCGAACTGCAAGGGCGTGATTGCGGTTGCCGCCAACGATCAGGGCGGTCGTCGCGCGTTCTACTCCAACTACGGCGCAGGCATCCACATCACCGCACCCGGTGGTGAAACCTGGTCCTGCCGCGCGTCCGTCGGCGAGTTCCTGCCGCTGGCCACGCCGCCGAACCAGACCAACTGCGCACCGACCCGCCAGCATCCGGCACAGGGCATCCTGTCCACCGTGGGCAACAACGCCTTCGACTTCATGTCCGGCACCTCGATGGCGGCGCCGCACGTCGCCGGCATCGTCGCGCTGATGCAGGCAGTGGCGCCGGTGCCCAAGACCACCGACCAGGTCAAGGACATCCTGCGTCGCACTGCGCGCCCGATCGCCGCAGCAAACTGCCCGGGGGGTTGCGGGCCAGGCATTGTCGACGCCGCAGAAGCGGTGAAGGCGGCCAGCAACTGATGGCATGGCGCAGCGGCCCGGCAAGGTCGCTGCGCCTTCGTCGCGCATCCGATCTGTACGCGCAGGCAACATCAGCAGGCCCATAATCCGGTTCCGCGCCCGGTGCCGGGCGCGCTGCTCCGTCACGTACAGAAGGACCTGCAATGAGAACCAGAAACACCGCGTTCGCCGTGGTCATGACCGCTCTGGCCGCGAGCTCGGCTACCCACGCAGCCCCGCCGCCTGCCATCGCCCCCGCCGGCACCGCAACGCTGGAGGCCCTGCTGGCCTGCAAGGCAGGTTCGAACTTCAGCGAAGCCGAGGCCATCGATGCCCTGCAGGCAGCCGGCCTGGCCAGGAAGCCTGGCGGCACGTTCGAGCCGGAAACCACGCCAGTCGCCCTGTTCGGCGGTACCGTCACCCATGCCGATGTGAATGTCGCCGAGGGCGAGAAGAGCGTCTTCGTCTACTTGAACGGTGTCGATCCGAAGCGCCTCGCCAAGACCTGGTCGGTGACCACGGTCAACGAATACGCCAAAACCGAAGAGCCCTCGTACGTGAAGCGCATCGACAAGCGCCACACCCTGCACGTGATTGCCGGTGACGATTACGAAGGTTATTCCGCCGCCGTGAAGTGCCAGATCGCGCCGTAACGGCCTGACCCGCGCTACAGCCAGCGTCGTACTCGCTGGCGGAAGGCTGCGTATGCCTCAGGAAAGCGGGCCGACAGTGCCCGCTCTTCCGGCACGATCTGCCACCGGTTGATGTACAGCACGAACAGCGGCACAGCCAGCAGTGCGGCCAGGTTCTGCAGGTACAGCATCGCGCCTGCCAGGACAGTGGCCTGGCCCAGATACATCGGGTTGCGTGTGTAGCGGTACACGCCGTGCGTGACCAGCACGCTCGACGCCGCCGGCCGCAGGGGGTTGACCGTGGTGCCCACGCGCCGGAAGGCCAGCTTCGGCAGCAGGTTCAAGACCACGCCGAAGACCATCATCAGACCCGCAAGCAACTCAGGCATCGGTAGCTGCAACGCCCCGCCCGGCTGCCATCGGCTGCCCATATAACCGATGGCGGCGCACAACAGCATCGCAAGAGGCGGAGGAACACGGGTCTCAAGCCAGCGCATCGCAGCCCTGCATTCATCCTGTTCACCCCAGTGTCACACGGAAATGCCTGAATCGCCCGCTTGGCGGCGCTTCCGTGCTCCAAACCGACCGCCCGGTATCTTCCGCTTTGACATGCCGACCGCTAGAGTGGCGCCACCGCGCAGGAGGATCGTATGGCAACCACGGGCTTGGGCTTCATCGGCCGCACGACCCTCATCATCACCGTGCTGCTCACCCTTGGCGGCTGCGCCACGTTGCGCCAGTTCGGGCCGTCGGTGCAGGTGGCCTCGGTCACCCCCGGCCAGTACATCGCCCTGAAGCGCGGCGACATCCTGACCACCGGCAAGCTCAGTTCGGCCACCATGGAAACCCTGCGCGTGGCCGGTCTCGACGAAGGCGTCTGCGCCAAGCCCGGCCTGCCCTGCATCGAGGCCATGGAAGGCAGCATCGTGGTGCGCGAGGAGGACAAGCGCTCAAGCTTGGCCGAGCTGTGGCTGCAGCATGCGATGACCCTGCCGGCGCCCAAGCGTGAGTACTCCACGTCCGGCCGTGCCAAGAGCGCGATCACCGAGCTGGATGCCGATTTCCAACCGCGCCTGGACGCGTGGATGCAGGTCGCGCGCCAAGCCTACGCCTATCTGTTCTTCACCGAGCGCACCGCCAACCAGCGTGGTTTCGAAGACCGCCAGACCCAGGTGCGCGACTACTACAACCTGGCCGTGCAGGAAGCCTCGGTGCAGTTGTACAACGCGTATGCCACCGGGCGCGTGCACAGCCAGGCCAGCCATTTCCAGCTGGGCCGCTGGACCTTCGTGCTGGCACCTTCAGGCGAGGCATCGCCGCTGGATACGCGTACCCCCACCGAACTGGTACCGGCGGCCTCGCTGTCGTTCACCGGCACGCTGCGCAGCGTGCATCGCCGCGATGGCTTCGGTGCCGAACTGGTGGCCGTGATGGAGGATCCGGCCGCCACCACGGCCACCACGCCGCCGGCCACAACACCCGCCGCGCAGGCCGCCACACCGGTCACGCAGAGCTGGAGCGAGATGCCGTCGCCATCGATGACGGTACTGCTGCGCTTCTCCGGAAAGAACCTGTGGGAAGTGCTGCACGACGACGAGCCGGAACTGGAGATCCACGATCCCTACCAGGTCACGGAAGTCACTCTGCATGGGCAGCAGGTGCCATTGGCCGCGAACTTCACCGCAGGCTACGCATTGTGGCTGGCGCGCTCCAACTTCAGCCACCAATCACTGCGTTCGTTGTTCGGTGGCAAAGGCGGCATCGACACGCCGCATCTGTACATGATGCAGCCCTACGATCCGAACCGCCGCGTGCTGCTGATGATCCATGGCCTGGCCAGCAGTCCGGAAGCCTGGGTCAACGTCGCCAACGAGCTGATGCGCGACGACGAGATCCGCCAGGACTTCCAGGTCTGGCAGTTCTACTACCCCACCAACATGCCCATCGCGATGAGCCACGATTCGATGCGCCACACGCTGGATGAGGTGTTCAAGCATTTCGACCCCAGCGGCAAGGCGCAGGCTTCGCATGACATGGTGCTGGTCGGGCACAGCATGGGTGGCGTGATCGCGCGGCTGATGATCTCCTCTTCCGGCGAGCATCTGGTCGACACCCTGCTGGAGACTGCGCAGATGACGCCGGCACAGCGTGAACTGCTGCGTACCAAGGGCGCACCGGTACTGACCTTCCTGCCGGAGCCGGAAGTATCGCGCGTGGTATTCATCGCCACGCCACACCGCGGCACCGATGTGGCGGGCACCCGCCTGGGCCGCTGGATCGGTCGCCTGGTGCGGTTGCCGCTGACCCTGCTGGAAGACGTCGCCACCATCGCCAACGACGGCCAGATCGATCGCAACGACGGCAAGCACGGCTACCAGATGAACAGCATCCAGAATCTGGACAAGGACGATCCCTTCGTCCGCGCCGTGGCGGACCTGCCGATGTCGCCGAAGGTGCACTACCACTCGATCATCGCGCGGGCCAAGGCCGATGGTCCGCTGGAAAAGACCGACGACGGGCTGGTGCCCTACTGGAGCTCGCACCTGCCGCACGCGGATTCGGAGAAGGTGATCGTGTCCGGGCACAGCGTGCAGGAAGCCACGCCGGCCATCGTCGAACTGCGGCGGATCCTGCATGAGGACATGCAGCAACACGGGAACCAGGCCAATTAGCCGTGGGCAGCTGAGGGAAATCCCTCATCGCGCGTGCGCACCCACCCTCCTATGCTGGCCTCACATTTCCCGCAGGAGGTCTGCATGAACACGCAAGAGCCCAGCCGCCAGCCCAGCCCCGACCCGGCCGAGCGCGATGCCTTCTTCCCGTCGCCCTACTCGCTGTCACAGTTCACATCGCCCAAGAGCAACCTTTCCGGTGCCGACTACCCGGATGCGCGCCGCGATGGCCGCTGGAAGGTGCTGATGATCGCTGCCGACGAACGCTATCTGCCAACTGCCAATGGCCACCTGTTCTCCACCGGCAACCATCCGGTGGAGACCCTGCTGCCGATGTACCACCTCGACAAGGCCGGCTTCGGCATCGATGTAGCCACGCTGTCGGGCAACCCCGCCAAGTTCGAGTGGTGGGCATTTCCAAACGAGGACAAGGAAATCGGCGGGCTGTACGAACGTTATGCCTCGTGCTTCCGCCAGCCGCTGCCACTGGACGAGGTGGTCGCCGGGCTCGATGCAGATTCGGACTATGCGGCAGTGTTCATCCCCGGTGGCCATGGCGCCCTGATCGGACTGCCGCAGAGCCGCGCGGTGAAGTCCGTCCTGCATTGGGCGATGGCCCAGCAACGCCACATCATCACCCTTTGCCACGGTCCGGCCGCACTGCTGGCTGCGGGCGTGGACGAGGCCGATGGCGGTTCGCTGTTCCGCGGCTACCGCATCTGCGCCTTCCCCGATGCGATGGACCGGCAGACGCCGGAGATCGGCTACATGCCTGGACAGTTGCCGTGGTTCTTCGGTGAGCGCCTGGCACAGCGGGGCGTGCAGATCGTCAATGACGGCATCGATGGCAGCGTGCTGCAGGACCGCCTGCTGCTGACCGGCGACAGCCCGTTGGCTGGCAATGCGCTGGGCAAACTGGCTGCACGCGCCCTGCTCGACGCCTTGGCCGGGCGCTGAGCCGGATGACCGAGCTGGTGCAGGCGCTGCTGGAGCTGGAACGCGCCCGTTCGCTGAGCGCGGTGGGTGCAGTCCTGCGAGGCATCGCGGCACCGCTCGGCTTCGACCGCGTGCTGGTGTTTGCCACCGGCACCGGGCTGGAGCGGGGTACGCAACGCGTGTACTGGATCGAGGGCGACTGGTTCGGCGATGGCAGCGATACCGACCTTGCGCGCTACCTCCACGCCTGCCCCGTCAATCGCCACGTGCTGGACAGCAACGCGCCGTTCTTCTGGAGCAAGCGCCTGGGCGTTCGCGGCGAGCGCTACCAGGTGGTGAAGCAGCCTCGCGGCGAAGGCCTGCATGGGCTGCAGGTGCCGGTGTTCGGCATCACCGGCCTGGAAGGCGCGGTCAGCGTTGCCGGTACGTCAATCGACGCGTCGGCCAACGCGCGCCTGCGGCTGGAAGCTGCTGCAACCGCAGCATTCCGGGCCGCGCGCCGTCTGGCCGAATCGCCTGCCGAGCGTTCGGGAAGCGCACTGAGCAACCGCGAGCGCGAAGTGCTGCGCTGGGTCGCCGCCGGGCGCCGGCAAGCTGAGATCGCGGCCACGCTTGGGCTTTCCACGCGCACGGTGGAGAACCACCTGCGCCACGCGCGGCAACGGCTGGGCGTGGCGACCACCGCGCAGGCAGTGCGTGCCGCCAGCCGTCGCGGCGAGATCGAAGACTGATCGCGGCGAGGCACTTCCGGATCTCTGGTTCGCGTGTTACACACGCCATGCGCATGTGCGCGATTGCAGAAAGCAAGGATGATGCTTATGAAACTGCAACTGGCCGCGATGGCCGCATTGATGTTGGCATTGGGTAGTGGGATACCGGCGACTGGCCACGCGGCCGGGTCCCCCGGATCGACGACCGATTGCGTGCCCGTAAGACTTGGGCCCAACCTCGTGCATCAGCGCTGCACCGTCACCCGCACTCTGGCAGACGGCACCGTTTTCACGTCGGTGTACTGGATAGACGAGAACGGTCAGTGGTACCTCCCGGCAGACTGATCTGCATCGGACACCGACTACGGCTACAAGGAGTGTGATCAATGACGCTGCACAATCGAATGACCGCTTTTTCTTTCGCTGCAGTAGTTGCACTTGCGGCCCTGGTGCCCTCGCCGCCGGCGAATGCAGCCGAAGAGGTCGGCCTGCAGGAGGAGTGCGTGCCCTTCCGCATCAGCGGCAACGTGTTCCACCAGCGTTGCACGCTGTACGTGGTCCATGACGACGGCACCCGCGTGGCCAGCGACCACTACAACCGCGACGAGAACGGGATGATCTACGACCCCTGATCGGGCAAGGGGCATCTGCCGGGCGGAGCGTCCAGCGTCCGCCCGGCGCCTCCAAGTCGCCCATCCCGGCATACCGCTGCCCTCGCCTCCATGGCATGCTTCGTGAAACCGTTTTCATGGAATGGAGGGATTCCACGATGTTGTCGCGTTTCCGTCGCCCTGCGCTGTCTGCGCTGCTGGCGCTTGCTCTGCCTGCCGTCGCCTGGGCTGCTGCACCGGCGCCGCTGAAAGTAATGTCGTTCAATGTCCGCACTCCGGCCGATACCGAACCGGGCAAGCGCTGGCCCGACCGTCGCGATGCCATGGTCAAGGTGATCCTCGACGCGCATCCGGCGGTGATCGGCACGCAGGAGCTGGTGAAGGAACAGGCCGACTACCTGTCAGGGCACCTGCCCGGCTACCGCTGGTTCGGTGAAGGCCGCCGCGGTGGCAGCGGCGATGAACACATGGGCGTGTTCTACGACAGCAAGGTGCTGGCCATCGAGGAATCCGGCAACTTCTGGTTGTCCGACACACCCGATGTACCCGGCAGCATCACCTGGGGCAACCTGTACCCGCGCATGGTTACCTGGGCCCTGTTCCGGCGCCTGGACGACGGCCGTCGCTTCTATTTCATGAATACCCACCTGCCCTACCGCGACGAGGACGAACCACGCCGGGTCAAGGGTGCCGAGCTGATCGGCAAGCGCCTGGAAGCCCTGCCGGCCGACCTGCCGGTGGTGTTGACCGGTGACTTCAACAGCGAGCCAGGCGGTGACACCTACAAGGCGTTCACCCGCCTCCTGCTGGACACCCGTACCCAGGTGAGGGCTCCGCAGGGTCCGCGCCTGACCTTCCACAACTTCACCGGCAAGGCCACCGTACAGCTGGACTGGGTGCTGGTGCGGGGCTTCCATGCGCGCAGCTTCCTTACCGATGATCGCCGCATCGATGGCGTGCTGCCGTCGGACCACTTCCCGTTGGTGGTCACGCTGGACTGGCCGAAGCACTGACTCCCTGCGGCAGCCGTGGCTACGGCGGCGGCTGCCGCGACAACAGCCGGTACAACGCCTGGTGCTGGTTGCGCGCCTGGCAGATGCGGGCGCCGACGGCGAGAAACACGGCAACGCCGATCAGCCCCAGCCCCAGCATCGGATCGGGCAGCCGCAGGAAACCGATGGCAGCGGCCATCGTCGCCAGCACCATCAGCACTACGACCGCTACCGACAGCCCTGCGCCAGGCGGTCCCGGATCACCAAACAGCATGCGCTGGGTATCGCGTTTGTCATCGCTCATCGCCTTCCCTCCTGGACTCTGCCCCACTAGTTACACCGCAGGCCCCGGTTCTGGCAGAGTCAGAAACGTCATGACTGTGACAACGTCCACAGCACGCGACACGCTACCCTTCCTCCATTCCCAATCTGCGGAGGACGTCATGGCGCACCAGAGCCGTCTGGCCGGATTCATCATCGACTGCCAGGACACGCCCGCTGACGAAGGCGCACGCTTCTGGGCGGCCGCACTCGGCCTGCAGGCGCAGCCATCGTATGCCGAAGATGGCGCCGAGTACGCCGACCTGCAGGGCGCTCCCGCGGGCCTGAACGTGGAAGTACAGCGCGTCGATCACCCTTCACGGGTGCACCTGGACATCGAGAGCGACGACATCGACGCCGAGGCCGACCGCCTGGAGAGGCTCGGCGCGCGCCGGATCGGCTTCGTCAAACGTTGGTGGGTAATGGAAGCACCGACCGGCCACCGCTTCTGCATCGTGCGCATGCGCGAGCGCGAGGTGCCTGCCAATCACTGGCCCTGAAAGAAGAAAGGGACGGAAGCCACTGCTTCCGTCCCCTGCGGTTACTGCACCTGCGCCACACTCGGCGGCTGCGGTGATTGACCCCATCCCCCCAGCGCCTTGTACACGCCCACCACGCTGACGTTGACCTCGGACTCGGCGGCCGCCAACGCATCATCGGCCGCCAGTTGCGTGCGCTGCGCATCCAGCAGGGTCAGGAAGTCCTCCGAGCCCTCGCGGTAGCGGATCTGCGCCAGCGACTCAGCGCGGCGTGCCGCCTGCGCCTGCTCGACCACGATCGTCAGCCGCGCCTGCTGCTTGGAATAGCGGGTCAGCGCGTTTTCGGTGTCTTCCAGTGCCAGCAGCACGGCCTGCTCATACTGTGCTGCCACGCCTTCGGCCTCGGCCTTGCTGGCACGCAGGCGTGCACGCACGGTGCCGAAGTCGAATGCTGCCCAGCTCAGCGACGGGGTCAGCGACCAGGCCTTGTTGTTGCCATTGACCAGGCCACTTGCATCGCCGCCGAGGAAGCCGACGAAACCGGACAGCGACAGCCGCGGGAACAGGTCCGCAGTAGCCACGCCCACGCGTGCGGTAGCAGCGGCCAGGCGACGCTCGGCCACGCGCACGTCGGCGCGTTGGCGCAGCAGCTCGCGGGTATCGCCCAGCGGCAGTGCCTTGGCGAATGCCGGCACGTCATGTGGTGCCAGCATGGCGGTCAGCGTTTCCGGGCGCTGGCCCAGCAGCACCGCCAGCCGGTTACGCGACTGCGTCTCGGCCACTTCCAGAAGCGGAATGTCGGCCTCGATCGCCTTCAGCCGTGCACGGCTGCTCTGCACGTCCAGCTCACTGCCGGCGCCCAGCTCCCAGCGCGCCTCGGTCAGCTTCTGCGTATCGCGCAGGTTGACCAGCGTGTGCTGGGCCACGGCGATGCGCTTCTGCGTACCGCGCAGCTCGAAGTAGTTGCGCGCCACTTCGGCGGCGACCAGCACCTGCGCATCGGCCAGGTTGGCCTGCTCGGCGTCGAGGTCGGCGCGCGCGGCTTCTGCAGCACGGCGCTTGCGGCCGAACAGATCCAGCTCCCAGCCGGCGTCGAAGCCGAGCTGGTAGCTTTCACTGAACACCCGCTGCCCACCCAGCTGCGGATCGGGTTGCTTGCGGCGGTCGTAGCTGCCGCCTGCGGTGATGTGCGGGGCCTGGTCGAAACGGCTTTCGACGAACACCGCGCGGGCCTGGCTGACGCGGGCCACGGCCACGCGAAGATCCAGGTTGTCCGACAGTGCGCCATGCACCAGCTGTTCCAGCACCGGATCATCGAACTGCGCCCACCAGCTGGCCACCGGCGAGGTGGTACTGAACACCGGCTGCTGCGCACCCTGCAGCACCACAGGCTCCTGTACCGGCGCCTTGTAGTTGGGGCCGACGCTGACACAGCCTGCCAGCACCAGGCTGGAGACGGCCATCGCCAACGTGCGGATCACCATGGCAGCACCTCGCCCAGGTAGGTGAAGCTGCCGCTGGCGCCGGATTCACCGATCAACGCCATTTCCACGCTGGAACGTGCGCCTTCGCTGATTTCGATTTCGCCGTTGCCGCCGTTCATGTCGGTCTTCACGTAACCCGGATGCACGGTGTTGACCTTGATCGGGGTATTGCGCAGTTCGTAGGCCAGACTCAGGGTCCAGCTGTTCACCGCCGCCTTGGAGGCGTTGTAGGCCGGGATCTTGAAATCGTAGATGCCCGACGCCGGGTCGGCGTGCAGGGTCTGCGAGCCGAGCATGCTCGATACGTTGACGATGCGCCCGGACTTGGCCTGCTTGACCAGCGGCAGCAAGGCCTGGGTGACTGCCACCAGCGCATACACGTTGGTGTCGAAAGTGCGCTTCCAGGTATCGAGTGACTGTTCCGACGGTGCCTGCGCCGGGTTCTCGATCATGATGCCGGCGTTGTTGACCAGGATGTCGAGGCGGCCATGGCGCTGGCGCACCTGCTCGACCGCTTCGGCGATGCTGGCCGCGTCGGTCACGTCCAGTTGCAGGGCTTCGACCGGCAGGCCTTCAGCCTGCAGCTTCAGTGCCAGCTCCACGGCGGTCTCACGCTTGCGACCGGCCAGCAGCGTGTGCACGCCAGCCTGGGCCAGCTGGCGCACAGTTTCCAGGCCGATGCCACGGGTGGCGCCGGTGACCAGCGCGATCTTGTTCTGATGGGTGTTCATGGATGCATGCCTTGTGAGGGGAAAGCCGCCACCGGCCAATGACCGGCGGCGACGGGGTTCCATATCAGTGGTGGATGGTCGGCTCGCCGTGCTGCACCAGCTGGCCACCACCGTTGCGGGTGACGAACTTGCGCAGGGCCACGTAGAACACCGGGGTGAGGAACAGGCCGAACAGGGTCACGCCCAGCATGCCGGCGAACACGGTGATACCGGTCACCGAGCGCACTTCGGCGCCTGCACCGTGCGACAGCACCAGCGGCACGGTGCCGGCGATGAACGCGATGGAGGTCATCACGATCGGGCGCAGACGCAGGCGGCAGGCTTCCAATGCCGCTTCAACGATGCCCTTGCCGCCCATCTCCAGCTCTCTGGCGAACTCGACGATCAGGATCGCGTTCTTGCACGCCAGGCCCATCAGCACCACCAGGCCAACCTGCACGAACACGTTGTTGTCACCACCGGTCAACCACACGCCGAACAGCGCGGACAGCAGGGTCATCGGCACGATCAGGATCACCGCCAGCGGCAGCGACCAGCTCTCGTACAACGCGGCCAGCACCAGGAAGGCCAGCATGATCGCCACCGGGAAGACAATGAAGGCCGCCTTGCCCTGGGTTGCCTGCTGGTAGCTCAGGTCGGTCCATTCGGTGGTCATGCCCACCGGCAGCACCTTGCCGGCGATCTCGGTCAGCTTGTTCATCGCCTCGGCGGAGGACAGCAGGCGCGGGTCGGCTTCACCGGCCAGGTCAGCCGCCGGATAGCCATTGAAGCGCAGCACCGGGTCCGGGCCGAAGGTCTGCTTGATGGTGACCATCGAACCGATCGGCACCATCTCGCCGCGGTCGTTGCGGGTGCGCAGCTTGCCGATGTCCTCGACCGTCTCGCGGTACGGACCGTCGGCCTGGGCGATCACCTGCCAGGTACGGCCGAACTGGTTGAAGTCGTTGACGTAGGCCGAACCGAGGTAGGTCTGCAGGGTGTCGAACAGTTCGGTGAGCTGCACGCCCTGCGCCTTGGCCTTGACGCGGTCGACCTCGGCATCCAGCTGCGGCACATTGGCCTGGTAGCTGGAAATCGGGAAGGCCATGCCCGGCGTCTGCGCCACGGTGCCCTGCATCGCCTGTACGGCATTCTGCAGCGCGCCGTAACCCAGGTTGCCACGGTCCTCGATGAACATCTGGTAGCCGTTGCCGTTGCCCAGGCCGAGGATCGGCGGCGGCATCATCGCGAAGGCGAAGCCTTCCTGCAGCCCGGCGATCTTCTGGTTGATCTCGGCGTTGATCTGCGCGGCGGTGCGGCCATGGCGCTCGGCGAACGGCTTGAGCGGAATGAACGCCACACCAGTGTTCGGCGTGTTGGTGAACTGCAGCGCGTTCAAGCCCGGGAACGAGATGGTGTGGGCCACGCCATCGGTTTCCTGGGCGATCTTGGCGACCTTGCGCAACATTTCATCGGTACGCGCGATCGAGGAGCCTTCCGGCAGCTTCACACCCGCGATCAGGTACAGCTTGTCCTGGGTCGGGATGAAGCCCGGCGGCACCAGCTTGAAGATCACGCCGGTACCGACCAGCAGGATCGCGTAGACCACGAACACCGCACCACGACGGCCGAGGATGCGGGCCACGCCACGCTCGTACTTCTCCGAGCTGGACTTGAAGAAGCGGTTGAACGGACGGAACACCCAACCGAACAGGCGGTCGATCAGGCGGCTCGGGCCGTCCTTCGGGGCACCGTGGGCCTTCAGCAGGCGCGCGGCGAGGGCCGGCGACAGGGTCAGCGAGTTGATCGCCGAGATCACCGTGGAAATGGCGATGGTGACCGCGAACTGCTTGTAGAACTGGCCGGTGACACCGGACAGGAACGCCATCGGCACGAACACGGCGCACAGCACCAGCGCGATCGCCACGATCGGGCCGGAGACCTCGCGCATGGCCTGGTGGGCCGCTGCGGTGGGCGACAGCCCTTCCTCGATGTTGCGCTCGACGTTCTCCACCACCACGATCGCGTCGTCGACCACGATGCCGATCGCCAGCACCAGGCCGAACAGGCTCAGCGTGTTGATCGAGAAGCCCAGCAGGTACAGCGCGGCAAAGGTACCCACTACCGACACCGGCACCGCGATCAACGGGATGATCGAGGCACGCCAGGTCTGCAGGAACAGGATCACCACCAGCACCACCAGCGCGATGGCTTCCAGCAGCGTGGAGACCACAGCCTTGATCGAGTCGCGCACGAAGATGGTGGTGTCATACACCGCTTCGTACTTCACGTCGGCCGGCATGGTCTTCTGCATCTCGTCCATCGTCGAGATGACCTGGTCGCGGATTTCCAGCGCGTTCGCACCCGGCGACTGGAAGATACCGATACCGACCGCGTTCTTGCCGTCCAGCTGCGAGCGCAGGGTGTAGTCACCGGCACCCAGTTCCAGGCGGGCCACGTCGGACAGGCGCACGATCTCGCCATCGGTGCCGCTCTTGAGCACGATGTCGCCGAATTCCTTTTCGGTCTTCAGCCTGCCCTGGGCGTTGATCAGGGTCAGGAACTTGCTGTCCGGCAGCGGTTCGGCGCCAAGCTGGCCGGCCGACACCTGCACGTTCTGCTCGCGCATGGCGCGCACCACGTCGCTGGCGGTCAGGCCGCGCGAAGCCACCTTGTCCGGGTCCAGCCAGGCGCGCATGGCGTAGTCGCCGCCGCCGAAGATCTGCGCGTCACCCACGCCCGGAATACGCGCCAGCGCATCCTTGACGTGCAGGCGCGCGTAGTTGCGCAGGTACAGGGTGTCGTACTTGCCTTGCGGCGAGGTCAGGTGCACCACCATCAGGAAGGTCGGTGACTGCTTCTGCGTGGTCACGCCCTGCCGGCGCACGTCCTCGGGCAGGCGTGCCTGTGCCTGCGCCACGCGGTTCTGCACCTTCACCGCCGCTGCGTCCGGGTCGGTGCCCGGGCGGAAGGTGACGGTCATCTGCAGCACGCCGTCCGAGCCGGCCACCGACTTCAGGTACATCATGCCCTCGACGCCGTTGATCGCTTCTTCAAGCGGCGTGGCGACGGTCTCGGCAATGACCTTGGGGTTGGCGCCCGGATACACCGTGCGCACGACCACCGACGGCGGCACCACTTCCGGGTACTCGCTGATCGGCAGGATTGGAATCGTGATCAGGCCTGCGGCGAAGATCACGATCGACAGCACCGCCGCGAAGATCGGCCTGTCGATGAAGAAACGGGAAAAGTCCATGGAGGAATTCCTGGGAAAGGCATTCGGCGGGCAACAGCCGCCCTGCCCCTCGTCACGTTGACGAAGGCAGGAACGGCTGCCGCTGGCGCCGGCAGCTAAGCGGGGACGCGGATCAGTGCTTCAGGGCGGCGGTGGCATCGCGGCCCGGTGCCGGCGCCGGCTGTGGCTGCATCGCCACCGCCTTGGCCTGCACCGGCATGCCCGGCATGAAGACCTTCTGCACGCCGTCGATGATCACCTTGTCGCCCGCGGCCAGGCCGTGTTCGACAATGCGCAGGCCATCAGCGGTGCGACCGAGCTGGATGTCGCGGCGCTGGGCCTTGCCATCCTTGTCGACCACGTACACATACTTGCGGTCCTGGTCGGTCAGCACGGCCTTGTCGTCGATCAGCAGGGCCTGGAACTGGCCGCTGCCGAGCAGCTGCACGCGGGCGAACAGGCCCGGCGTGAACTGGCGGTCGGCGTTGTCCAGCAGTGCGCGGACGCGGATGGTGCCGGTGCTGCGCGCCACCTGGTTGTCGAGGAAATCGACCTTGCCCGAGTGCGGATAGCCCTCTTCCCCGGACAGGCCGACCTTCACCGGCAGCTCGCTGTCCCGCTCGCTCGGGCGCTCGCCCTTGCGCGCCATCTGGGCGTAGCGCAGGAAAGTGCTCTCATCGGCATCGAAGTAGACGAACACCGTGTCCAGCGAGACCAGCGTGGTCAGCACGCTGGCGCTGTCGCCGGCGGTGACCAGATTGCCAGCGGTGACCATCGCGCGGCCGGCACGGCCGTCGATCGGTGCCCGCACCTTGGTGAACTCCAGGTTGAGCCGGGCCGCGTCCAGCGCCGCCTGCGCGGCCTGCACCGCAGCACCGGACTGGTCGGCCGCCGCACGACGCTGTTCGGCGGTCTCGGTGGAGATCGCCTGCTGCTCGGACAGGCGCTTGGCACGCTCGGACTCGCTGCGGGCCAGCGTAGCCTGGGTGCGGGCACGGGCCAGTTCTGCGGCAGCGCGATCGTACTCGGCCTGGTAGCTGCGCGCGTCGATGGTGAAGAGCACTTCGCCCTTCTTCACTTCCTGGCCTTCGACGTAGTTGACCTTGTCGATGTAGCCGGACACGCGCGGACGCAGTTCAACGCTCTGTACCGCTTCGACGCGGCCGCTGAATTCGTCCCACTGGCTGACCTGCTTGACCAGCACCGGCGCTGCGCTGACCTGCGGCGGAGGCGGTGCACCGGCTTCTTCGGCATGGCCGCCGCTGCAGGCCGCCAGCACGGCCGCGGCGAGGATCGACACGCCGACCATCGCGATGCGATGGCCGAAACGATGTGGGGTGGTATTGGGGGAAGTCATGGCATGCATCCGTACGGAGGGGTGGTACAGCTAGATGAGAACGTGTTGCAAAAATCGGCGCCGCATACTGCGACCTCAACCATGGTCGAGGTCAAGCGACGCCTGCGGTATCGCGCCACAAAGGGGGAACTTCCAAGTGCAGCAGGCCACGCGGCAGCTCGGCATCGCTGCTATCACAGCGGACGATGGCGCGGTTGTCGCGGCAACCATCCAGCAGCGAGACCACGCGACGGCCGACCAGCAGCGAGCTGGGCCACTCGATGCAGGCATTGGCCGCGTTGGCCGGGGTACAGACGGGGCTGCAGACTTCCAGCATCTGCGCGCGCACGCCCAGCGCCTGCGCTTCCTGGTGCACCACCTGCGCGTACATGCGCAGCGCAGCGGTGGTAATCGAGGTCTCGCCGTAGCCCGCCCACGGCTTGGCGTTGGCCGGGCTGCCGATCATCACGTAGCGTCGTGCGTGCACGTTGTCCTGCAGCAGCGGCAGCAGGTGACGCACCGCGTGCACGTGCGGCATCAGGTCGGCCTGCATCGCGCCCAGCAGTTCATCGCCGTTGCGGTCGGTCACCCGGCCGCGACGATAAGGACCACCCATTGCGGCGATCACGGCGGCCAGCGGACGCGGGCGATGCGCGATGCGTTCGGCCAGTGCGCGCGCCGAGCCGTCATCGCTGAGCGAACCCAGCAGCGTCTCCAGGCCCGGCTCGTCGGCGAACTGCTCATGCAGCGCCGCCAGCCGGCCCGGATCGCGACCGACCACCAGCACCGGGCTGCCGGCTTCCAGCAATGCGCCAACCACGCCCTGGCCGACGGCACCGGTGCCGCCGAGGACCAGGACTTCGGGCGTCAGCATCCCATTCACGGGACATTTCCTCCCAAATCCGGGATAGTCCCGATTCGACGCACCCGGTCGCCCTTGTGCGAGACCAGACGGATGGCACCGCCACGCTGCTGACGCATGGGCGCGGTAAACTCACGAAAGTCCTTGTGTACCAAGGAACTCGGGCGGACTTCAACGGTCATTGCCAGGTCCAGGCTGCTCTGGCCGGCGTTCCGGAGACGGGCAAGAATGTTGCGCAGGCTCATGGCGGACGGGCTCCAATTAACGAATGGCGCCACGATAGACCTCAAACCTTTACTTGATTAGTCCTGATTAAGGGGAATAATCATCCCGCTCCCGGTCCAATCGTTCTGTCACGATTGTCCCATCCCCGACGTCCAGGATCCCAGACCATGTCCCACGATCTCAACGAGACGCTGATCTTCGTCAAAGTGGTCGAGCAAGGCAGCTTCATTGCCGCTGCCAAATCGCTCGGCCTGCCCAAGACCACGGTCAGCCGCAAGGTGCAGGAACTGGAGACGCGCCTGGGTGCGCGCCTGCTGCACCGGACCACGCGCCGCCTCGGCCTGACCGAAGCCGGTTCGATCTATCACGAACATTGCCAACGCATCGCACGCGAGCTTGAAGAAGCCGAGAGCGCAGTGAGCCAGTTGCAGTCCGGGCCGCGTGGCTGGCTGCGCTTCACTGTGCCTTACTCGATCGGCATCACCTGGATTGCGCCGCTGCTGGGCCAGTTCCATGCGCAGTATCCAGAGATCCGCCTGGACATGCATATGGGCAACGAGAAGCTGGACCTGATTGCCGGCGAAGCCGATCTGGCGCTGCGCGTGGGTGCCCTGCCCGATTCCAATCTGGTCGCGCGCAAGCTCGGCAGCCTGCGCACGCAGGTGTTCGCCAGCCCAGCCTACATCGAACGTTATGGCGAGCCGCTGCATCCGGAAGAATTGCAGTTCCATCGCATCCTGGCGATGCGCAAGCCGTACCACACCGGCAACTCGCCGCGCTTCACCTGGCAGCTGGGCGAGAACGGCGGCGAGCTGCGCGACTTCCCTGTTACCCCGCTGATGACCGCCAACGACATGTCTGCGCTCAATGGTGCGCTGGTGTGCGGCGAAGGCCTGCTGCTGACCGGCGACGTGATGGCCAAGCCGTTCGTTGAATCGGGCATGGTGCGCCGCGTGCTGGCCGGCTGGACCGGCCCGGAAGTGGACTTCAACGCCGTGTTCGCCGGTGGCCGCCTGGTCTCGCCGAAGGTGCGTGCGTTCGTCGACTTCCTGGTCGAGAAGCTCAACTTCGACGCCAACTACATGCTGGCGCAATGCCCGGGCGCGAAGCTGGCACAGCAGCAGAAAGAAAAGGAAGACGCTGCGCTGGAAAGCAGCGGCAAGCGGATCCTGGAGAAGGTGGCCGCTTCGGCGGCATGACCGAGGGTATCCACGCATCGCGTGGATCTACCCGAGCGCGCGATGCCGCTTTCTGTAGCGTCGAAGGTAGCGGCAGGAGCCGCTACCAACGTCGCTTGCGACGGCCCGACGGGTGCCGGTCAGGACGACCGGCATAGCCATGCTCGACTGCCTTCCGAACGGCGCCGACCAAAGCTGGCATCTACCAGAAGAGGTAGCCGAGCGTGGCTCGGCTCTACAGGCGCTATCGGCGTGCCGAGCAATGCTCGGCACCCACAAAAATGCCGCCTGCAAGGGCGGCATTTTCGTTCCGGCCGATGGCCGGAACGGCTCAAGCAGTAACGCGTAGCGTTACTGCTTGAGCGGAATCACACGGATTTCGACACGGCGGTTCTTGGCGCGGCCGGCGTCGGTGCTGTTGTCGGCAATCGGGTACGACTTGCCGGCGCCCAGCGTTTCGATACGCACGCTCTGCACGCCCTGGCCGATCAGGTACTGCGCGACCGAGTCGGCACGTTCCTTCGACAGGCGGTTGTTGACCGCGTCGCTGCCGATGCTGTCGGTGTGGCCGACCACTTCGATCATGGTCTGGTTGTAGTCACGCAGGGTGCCTGCCACGCCGTTGAGCGAACCATAGAACTGCGGCTTCAGGGTCGACTTGCCGAAATCGAAGGTGATGCCGTCCGGCAGGTTCAGCATGATGTTGTCGCCCTGGCGCTGCACATCGATGCCGGTATTGGCGGTGCGCTCGCGCAGTGCGCGTTCCTGGCGATCCTGGTACTGGCCGACCGCGGCGCCGCTGAGCGCGCCGATACCAGCACCAATCAGGGCATGCTGACGGCGCTCGGTGGCGCTGTCGCCGGTCAGCAGGCCGGCGGCCACGCCGATGGCGGTACCGATCAGGGCATTGCGGCCGGTGCGGTTCTGCTGCTCGGTCGGGTTGCCGTACTGGTCACTCTGTACGTAGGAGCCGCCGGTGGCGCAGGCCGACAGGACGGCCGCACTCATCAGGGCCAATGCGACGTTGCGGGTGGTGTTGCGGATCATGAGGTTCTCCTTGGTTTCCGGTCGGCCGGCGGCCTGCGGGCGCAAAGAGAATAAACAGCCCGATGCGATGCCGGAATGATGATCCGGCACGCCGACAGGGCCGCGTTCAGCTAACTGACCGGATCACTCAACCCGCACTTTACCCCGCTCCTGACTGACGGTAGGCAGCCAGCGCGGCATCGCGGCCAGCCGCCAGATCCACCAGCGGCGTACGCGGATAGCCCGGGGCATGCGCCGCCAGCAACTGTGGATGCTGCCACGGCGCGAAGCGCGCCTTCACCGGCAGCGCCGCCAGTTCGGGCACCCAGCGGCTGATGTAGCGGGCCTGCGGGTCGAACTTCTCGGCCTGGGTGACCGGGTTGAACACGCGGAAGTACGGTGCGGCATCGGCGCCGGTTCCGGCCACCCATTGCCAGCCCATCGTGTTGTTGGCCAGGTCGGCATCGACCAGGGTGTTCCAGAACCAGCGCGCGCCGTGAAGCCAGTGCGCACGCAGGTGCTTGCACAGGTAGCTGGCAACGATCATCCGCACCCGGTTGTGCATGTAGCCGGTGTGCCACAGCTCGCGCAGGCCGGCGTCGACGATCGGCACGCCGGTGTTGCCGCGCTGCCAGTCGTGCAGCTGCGCGTCACTGGGCGTTGCCCATGGGAAGCGATCGAAACGGGGGTTGAGGTTGTCGGTCGGCGTCTTCGGGAAGTGATGCAGCAGGTGGTAAGCGAAGTCACGCCAGCCCAGTTGCCGCAGATAGCCGTCGATGTCGGCGTCGGTGCCCGCACTGCGCAGCCCTTCCAGCGCATGGGCAATACGCCACGGCGCGATCTCGCCGAAGTGCAGGTGCGGCGACATCCGCGAGGTGCCCACGCGATCAGGCAGGTCGCGCTGCTCGCGGTAACCGCGCAACGCGCCATCCTCAAACACCGACAGCGCCTCCAGTGCACCGGCTTCGCCCGGCTGCCAGTGCTCCCAGAAGCCGGTATCCCAGTCCAGTGTCGGTGCCAGCTGGAGATCATCCAGTGCGAGGCTGTCGACCGCGTGTGCCGCCAGTGCCTTCGGTGCGGCCTGCAGCGCAGGCAGGCGCCAATGACTGAGTACGTTGCGCCAGTACGGCGTGAACACCTTGTACGGCTGGCCCTGCTGGGTCGCGATGTCCCAGGGCTCGAAAAGCAGGCTGCCATTGCAGCTCTGCGCGTCGATGCCTTGCTCGCGCAGCGTGCGCTTGATGGTGGCGTCGCGTGGCTGGGTGGCCGGTTCGTACTTGCGGTTCCAGTAGACCGCCCCGGCGCCGGTCTGCTCGATCAGCAACTGCAGGGTCGGCAGGCTGTCACCGCTGCGCAGCACCAGCGAGGAACCCCGGGCGCGCAGGTCGGTATCCACTGCCGCCAGGGAACGGTGCCGCCAAGCATCGGAGGCGGCACCCGGCGCCCACTCGCCTTCTTCGTGCGGCGCATGGATGTAGACCGGCACCACGTCGTGACCGGCATCCAGCGCGGCCTGCAGGGCCGGATTGTCCTGCAGCCGCAGATCACGGCGGAACCATACCAACGCTACCGACACATGCACCGCCTTCGTTGTGGAAGGCGGACATGATAGCCAGCGGCGGTGAAGGAGATGCGCGCACCCGGCCATCCATGCGTGGCGTGGGACTACTGCTTGAATCGCTCCATCGCTTCACTGATCAGCCCGCGCGCCTCGGCGGCGTTGCCCCAACCGTTGAGCTGCACCGGGTTGCGCCCGGCCGGCAGGTCCTTGTAGACCCGGAAGAAGGCCTCGATGCGCTGCCGTTCGATCTCCGGCAGATCGGCCAGATCGCGGATGTTGGCGTAGCTCGGATCAACCTTGTCGGTGGGCACCCCGATGATCTTCTCGTCGTGCTCGCCGCCGTCGATCATCTTCAGGTAGCCGATCGGCCGGAAGCGCACGATCACGCCCGGATGCAGCGGTTCGCGGGTCAGCACCAGTGCATCCAGCGGATCGTTGTCACCGGCCAGGGTGCGCGGCACCGAACCGTAGTTGGCCGGATAGGCGACCGGCATCGACTGGAAGCGGTCCACATGCACCAGGCCGTCTTCCTTGATCTCGTACTTGGTGAAGCTGCCGGCCGGAATCTCCACCGCCAGATTCACTTCCTGCGGGGCCTGCTTCGGCTGCGCCGCCAGGAACGGATGCAGCACGCTATCGGCGGCGGTCACCGCCGTCGCGAGCAGGAGCAGGGCCCCGCCGATGGCAGCCATGGGGACAAGACGGCGTACGGTTTTCATCTGGATTTCCTCATTCCCAGCAGCGATCAGCGCGGCCCTTGGCAGTCTGCGCGCGCGGGCAGTCACGCGGCGTGATGCGGCCTTCGGTCAGCTCCGTGCGCTGCTTGCCACCCTTGGCATCACGGCGCAGTTCGAAGGCATCGTAGAGACGGCCAGTCACGGTGCGTGCTTCATAGCGCAGGTGCTGCGGATCGATGTTCAACACCTGGAACAGCTGGGTGTCTTCGGCCACCGGGTCCATCGTCCTGCGCGCTTGGTCGGAAAGGCGATACTGCTTCGGCCCCGCCACGGTGACCACATACTGCGGCGTCGCGGCCTGCCCTTCACCACGGCGACCATAGGTGTGATCGTGGCCCTGCAGCACCAGGTCGACGTTATGGCGGCGTACCACCGGCAGCAGCACGTCACGCAACGCGGCGTTCTCGCGTCCTTCGCGCGGCGAGTAGAACGGCTGGTGCAGCAGCACGATGGTCCACGGCTGCGGATTTCCGCCCAGTACCTTGTCCAGCCACTGTGCCTGTGCCTTGGCGGTGCCCAGGTCGAGTGCCGAAGTGCCATCGACCACGGCCACGCGCACGCCCTGCGCATCGAACCAGTAGCTGGTCTGCTGCGCGGCGCTGGCGCCATTGCCCGGCAGCGCAAACGTCACCGGCCAATGCTTGCCCAGCACGCGGCGTTCCTGCGGGGTGTCCTCGAACTCCTCGAAATACTCGTGGTTGCCGATGGCCGGGGCCACCAGGGTTTCCTGCGCCAGCCAGCTGGTCGCAGCAAACCACTCGCCCCACTCACTGTCATCCATGTTGTCGCCGCCGCTGACCAGGTCGCCGGCAAACAGGCTCATGCGCGCCTGCGGTGCGACCTTCTGTGCGGCGCGCACTACCCGGCTGACATGGCTGACGTTCTTGTTCTGGGTATCACCGAAGTACAGCAGGGTCAGCGGCTGGTCGGCCGCGGCCAGTGTGCGCAACTGGTTCCAGGCGCTCCAGCTGCCGTTGCCCTGCACGCGGTAGACGTACTGGGTATCCGGCTGCAGGCCGCTGATGTCGGCGCGATGATGATGCGACAGACCATTCTCGGTCTGTAGCGAACGGGTCGTTGCGCGCACCTGGCGGATGCCCTCGATGGCCGGCGAATCTCCGGCGAGGGCAATCTCCAGCAGCGGTGCCTGCACGCTGCCGTCGGTACGCCAGGCGACAGCGAATCCATGGCTGGGATCGACCGCCGGCGAGGCGACGATGCGGTCAGGTACCGTCGTTGCTGCGTAGTGGCGGCTGCCCGCCGGCACCTGGGTATTCGGTTCGGCCGCTGCGAACGACAATGACGGCAACGCCAGCAGCAAGCTCAGCGCCAGCGTACGCATCACGCAGTGCCCGCTCATGCGCCACACTCCAGCGGCAGCGCCAACTGCTTGGCGATGCTCTCCCAGTCGAACGCAACCACGCCCTGGTCGTCGTGCACGGCATACAGCGCACCGTGCGGGAAGCGCGCGCTGGGTTGCTGCATCATCCAGATGCCATCGGTGTTGGCCACGGTATTGCCCTGGAACGCACCGACCGGCTTCAGCGTATGCCGGTCGAACAGGTGGAACACGCTGCGCTGCTTGCCCTGTTCGGTAGTGATCCACCAGCCGTCCTTGCCACAGGTGCGCAGGGTCACGCCTTCGGCCTGGGCCTTGAACACGTCGCGACCGAAGGTGGTACCGGTGAAGCGACCTGACAGGGTGTAGACCTTGAACTCGCTGGCGTAGCTCTCGTCCTCTTCGGCAATCAGCAGGCGGTCGTTTTCCGGGTCGCCCCAGATCGATTCGACTACGCGTAGTGCACCGGCTTCGCTGGTGTCACCGATGCTGGCGACGAGCTTCGCCTCGACCTTCGCATCGTCGCGGCTCACGTGGTATTGGCGCACGCGCTTGTCCAGTTCCGCCAGCGGCGGCAGGATGTCACGGCCCTGCGCATCCTCGCCGTTGTCCCAGGAATCGGTGACGTAGACGCTGTAGCCATCGGCAAGGCGGTCGACCCACAGCCCGTACGGCTTGCGCAGGTCCTCCGCAGCGAACGTCGCCAGCGGTGCGAAGTCCGGCAGGCTCAATACCTGCACGCGATGATTGTCGCGCTCCACGATCCACAGCAGATCGTCGATCACCGCGATGCCGTTTGGGCGGTCGAACTGCCCCGGTGCGGTGCCGCTGCTGCCCACGTCACGCAGGTGCTGGCCGGTGCTGCCGTCGTAGACCACCAGCTTGTCGGTGGCCTTTGCGGTGGCGATCAGCCACAGCCTGCCATCCGGAGCGCGCCAGGCCGCAGGCGAGTCGATGTTGTCAGCCGGGGTCATCGGCGAAAGGAAGGCCTCGGCGATGGTGGTCACCGCTCGCTCGCCGCTGGCCTTCGCTGACGTCGCGGCCATGGCGGGGTCATTGCCGGTGGCCGGCGTGCAGCCGGCAGCCAGCGCTACCGCCAGCGCGGTGGCCAAGGCAGTGATGCGACGCCCCATCACAGTGCCACCTTCAGGCCCAGCGCGTAGGTGCGGCCATACTCTTCCATCTGCAGGGTGCGCGAGCGCGTGCCCTGGTACAGCTCAAGCGGCTTGTCCAGCAGGTTCTGCGCTTCGAGGTACATGCTCACGCGCGGGGTGAACTTGTAGTCCAGCGAGAAGTCGAGCTGAGTGTTCGGCGCGACGTAGATGTCGAAGGCGCGGCCCTTGCCGATGCTGTCCAGGTACTCGCTGCGGTACACCGCCGCCAGCCGCGTACTCAGACCGTACTTCTCATAGCCGATGTGGGCACTGTAGACGTGCTTGGAGGCGCGCGGCAGGGTGAAGTCCTCGCCTGGGCGGTCCTTGATGCCGGCATCGAACTCGGTATCCAGCCACGTGCCACTGGCGCCGACCAGCAGGCCATCCAGGCCCTCCGGCAGGAAGGCCAGCTGCTGCTGCCAGTTGAACTCGGCACCGCGCACGGTGGCCTTGCGGCCGTTGATCGGCTGGGTCACGTCCAGGCCGCCGTAGGCCGGATCATTGGTGCGCACGGTCTCCACGATGTAGCCATCGATCGACTTGTGGAACAGGCCCAGCGAGACGATGCCGCTACTGCCGATGTACTTCTCTACCGACAGGTCGATGTTCTTCGACTCGTACGGGTCCAGTTCCGGATTGCCCAGGCGCACTTCCTCGTCACCGCGGCTGTAGCCCACGCGCGGTGAAATGTCACCGAACGAGGGGCGCGACACGGTCTTGTTGGCCGAGGCGCGCAGCACCCAGTCATCGGCCGCGTCATAGCGCAGGTGCAGGCCCGGCAGCACGTTGGTGTAGCTGCTGTTGGCCACGCGCGGGGTGACGGTGAAGCTGCGGCCGTTGGCGGCCACGTCCACCTGGTTGCCGACTGCCTTGAACTGGGTGTTTTCCACGCGAACACCGCCGATGATGCGCAGCGCGTCCACATCCCAGGTGCCCATCGCATAGCTGGCGAAGATGTCTTCGCTGGCCACGTAGTCCTCTTCCAGCGAGGTCATCGCGTTGCCACCGACGTCCTGCGGGCGGGCACTGTACTGGCCGCCATTGGCCGCCCAGAAGGCACGCATCGCGGCCGAATCCATGCCATCACCCAGGTTGCCGTGGCGGTGTTCGGGCGAGGAGGTGCTCCAGCTCGACAGCGCCACCTTCGGGCCGACACGCAGTTCGCGCTCATCCACATTGACGTCGCGGTCGCGCCAGCGGCCCAGCAGGCCGAATTTGATGCTGCTGCTGTCGCCGTCGAAGCGCACGTTGACCTGCGCGCTGTGCTCCTTGTCGTTCACCTGCTTGGGCGAAAGCACGAAGCGGTCGAACGCGTAGTTGCTGCTGTCCAGCCACTGCGGATTGTCGAAGCTGTAGCTGGGCAGGCGGCTGCTCTGGTCCAGGGTGCCGTTGAAGGCCTTGCCGTTGAGCTTGAAGCGCGCCTCCATCTCGTCATTCACGCGCTCTTCGGTACGGGTGTAGCCAACCCTGTAGTCGACCACGGCGTTGGTCAGCTTGTTCTCGCCACCCAGGCTGGCCGCGAAGGTGTTTTCCTTCTTGGTTCGGTAGCGCATGCGCTTGTCGATGGAATCCTTCGGCATGCCATCCAGGCGGTACTGGTCGGTGCCGGTCCTGACCATCTTGGCGTCGTCGAAGTTGAAGATCACACGCTGGCGGGTTTCGGCATCGTCGAACTGGCTGTACAGCGTGCGCAGGTAGTACTTGCTGTCTTCGTTCGGGCGCCAGTCGAGGTTGAGGTTGGCGCCGATGCGCTTGCGCTCGATCTCGTACTTGCGGTGCTGCAGGTTGATCGCGGTGACGTCGCCAGGTGCGGCGTCATCCTCGCCGTCATACTCCACTTCGGTGTTGTCCGACTCGAACTTCCGCTTCTGGTAGTTCACGCCCAGGGCCACGCCGAAGGTGTCGTTGAACACTTCGCTGTAGTTGAAGGCGGCCTTGGGGCTGGTCTCCCCGGACAACTGCTGGTGGCTGCCTTCGATCTTGCCACGCAGGCTGCGACCGTCGCGGTCGAAGGCCGAGGCCGATTCCACCAGCACGGCGCCGCCGATGGCATCACCGGGCATGTCCGGGGTCGGCGACTTGACCACGCGCAGGCGTTCGGTGGAGTCGGACGGGATCACGTCCAGCGGCGCGGCACGGCTGGAATCCTCCGGCGTGCCCACGGCGATGCCATCCACGCTGACGCTGTTGAGATTGGCATCCAGGCCACGGATCACCACGAAGCGGCCCTCGCCCTGGTCGCGGGTGACGCTGATGCCCGGCAGCCGCTGCAGCGACTCGGCCACGTTCTTGTCCGGGTACTGGCCCAGCGCATCGGAGGACACCGCGTCTTCGATGGCGTCGCTGCTGCGCTTGAGGTCGACCGCGCGGATCTGCGATTCGAGCTGGGCGCGCACTTCGATGCGGTCCAGGTCGACCGCGTCCGACGCCACGGCGCCGGTGGCGGCTACCGCCTGCTGCCCGGCGGCCTGCAGCGGTGCTGCGGCCCCCATTGCCAGGGTCAGCGTGATGGCAACGGCCAACGGAGTCTTGATATGCACTGGGAATCCCCATTCCTGTTAAGAATGGGTCTGCACGGTATGTCCGCAAGATTGCATGGCCGTGACATGCGCCTGCGCATTTCATGTTGGCCGTCTCCGGCCCCGGTTTGGGGTTGGCCGCCCAATCCGGCAAAATGGCGCCCTCTCTCCTTTTCCCCTTCCCGACCATGAAGATCGTCGAAGTGCGCCACCCGCTGGTGCAGCACAAGATCGGCCTGATGCGCAACGCTGCGCTCAGCACCAAGGATTTCCGCGAACTGGCCAACGAGCTGGGTACGCTGCTGGCCTATGAGGCCACCGCCGACCTGGAAACCGAGCCGCACACCCTGCCCGGCTGGGCCGGCCCGGTCACCGTGCAGCGCATTGCGGGCGCCAAGATCACCGTGGTGCCGATCCTGCGCGCCGGCCTGGGCATGCTCAGCGGCGTGCTGTCGCTGATCCCGGCCGCCCGCGTCAGCGTGGTGGGCCTGCAGCGCGATGAGGAAACCCTGCAGCCGGTGCCCTACTTCGAGCGCCTGACCGGCCGCCTGGAAGAGCGCGACGCGTTGATCCTGGACCCGATGCTGGCCACCGGCGGCACGCTGATCGCCACCATCGACATGCTCAAGCGTGCCGGCGCCCGCCGCATCAAGGGCATTTTCCTGGTGGCCGCGCCGGAAGGCATCGAGGCGGTCAAGGCCGTGCACCCGGACGTGGAGATCTACACCGCGGCCATCGACGCCCAGCTCAACGACAAGGGCTACATCCTGCCAGGCCTGGGCGATGCCGGTGACCGTATCTTCGGGACCCGCGTCGGCTGATCCGGCGAACCGGGGTCAGCGCCCTTTCACAGCGGAAGGGATCTGACCCCAAGCGCGGCCTACAGGCCGGCCGCGAAGGCTTCCAGCTGGCCGATGACCGCGTTCCAGCCGTCGAAGAAGCCCAGCTGCTCATGCTGGTCACGCAGGGCCTTGTCCGGGTGCATCACCCGCGCGGTATAGCGGCAGCCCTGCCCGTCATCCTCCATCGTGATGACGGCGGTGAAGCCCAGCCAGGGTGACTGCGGTCGCCAGCCTGCGCCCAGCATCGAGGTGAACACCAGGCGCTGCTGCGGCACGATCTCCAGGAAACTGCCCGGATTGTCGCTGCTGCCACCATCGGGGCCCTGCATGAAGGTGTGGAAGGCCCCGCCGGGGCGCAGGTCGAATGCGCGTACCTCGGTGGTCCACGGCTTCGGGCACCACCACTGGCGCAGCAGTTCCGGATCGGTCCAGGCCCGCCACAGGGCGGCACGCGGTGCATTCAATACACGGCTGATGACCAGGTCGGTGTCAGGGTTGTTGCCTGCGTCTACGGCCATGGGCCTGCTCCTGTCGGTGAAGGGTTTCAACGAAATCGACCATGCGGTCGGCGCGCGCTTCCCATACGGCACGTTGTTCGGCAAGCCACTGCTCGGCCTCGCCCAACCGCGCCGGCACCAGTTCGCAGGTGCGTACGCGCCCCCGCTTGTGGCTGCGCACCACGCCGCTGCGCTCCAGCACGGCCAGATGTTTCATCAGAGAAGGCAAAGCCATCTCGAAGGGCCCGGCCAGCATCGACACCGTGCGCGGCCCCTGCCCCAGCACAGCCACGATCGCGCACCGGGTCGGGTCGGCCAATGCCTGGAAGACGTCTTGAATGGCGGGATCATACTTACCCATATGGCTAAGTAATACGCCGATCCGAACGTTGCCGCAAGCAGGCGCGGCAATGGCGTGGTTCTTCACGTGGCCTTGCAGTCTGGAAGCGAATGCTCCGCGCACCCGCCCCCCTTGGAGCTCCCGATGAAAGCCTCTTTCCTGCTGGCCGCCGTCCTGCTGGTCGGCCTGCCCCTGGCTGCCAATGCCACCACTCCGCAGCAGCAGCGCATGGCCGAATGCTCAGCCAAGAACAAGGGCTTGAAGGGGGATGCCTACAAGACTGCACAGAGCTCCTGCCTCAGCGGCCATGCCGCCGAGACCAAGGCCGCGACAACGCCGCAGGAACGCATGCGCAAATGCAACGCCGATGCCGGCACGAAAAAATTGACCGGTGATGCGCGCAAGACCTTCATGAGCAGTTGCCTGAAGGCATCGTAACGGTCGCATCCGGATGAAACGCCATCCACGCATGGCGTGGACCTGCCGCCATCAGTGAAGGCCGGGCGTTGCCCGGCCTTTCCATTACCCCAGGGCGCGTGCCTTCAGCTCGCCCTGTTCGTGCAGGGTCACGAAACGCCCCTTGTCATCCCTGCCCAGCTGCGCCAACGCCACCTGCGGGTCGTGGGTGAAGAACAGCCGCACGTTGCGCGCCAGCTTGTCTTCAAGGAACTGCCGCTTTTCGTCGATCAGCAGCTCGGCATTGCGGTCGTAGCCCATGGTGATCGGCACGTGTACCCATGAGCGCCCCGGGATCAGGTCGGCACAGAACACCACGCCACCGTGCGCACTTTCGCCGGCATGCGCGTGACCGACGATCTCGGCCAGCATCAGCCCCGGCGTATGCCCGTCGCTGTAGCTGAAGCGCACGCTGCGGCCGAGCGCCTTCGAGTACTCCCCGTCCACCACTTCCAGCCGGCCACTGGCCTGCAGCAGGCCCGGCAGTTCCGGAATGAAGCTGGCGCGGTCGCGCGGGTGTGGCTGCACGGCGCGCTGCCAATGCTGCGCGCCGACCACAAAGGTTGCGTTGGGGAACAGCAGCTCGGGCTCACGCCCTTCGCTCCACGCCGCCAGCAGGCCGCCGGCATGATCGAAGTGCAGGTGGCTGAGCACCACCACGTCGATATCCTCGTGCTCGAAGCCGGCTTCGCGCAGCGAATCGATCAGCACATGCTGGCTTTCCTGCACGCCGTAGCGCTCGCGCATGCGCGGGTCGAAGAACGCGCCGATACCGGTTTCAAACAGCACGGTTTTGCCTTCCAGCGGGCTGGCAAGCAGCGCACGGCAGGCCAGCTCGATGCGATTGAGCTCGTCCGGTGCCGCCCATTTTTCCCACAACGCGCGCGGCGCGTTGCCGAACATCGCGCCGCCATCGAGGCGCTGCGAGTTTCCACGAATTGACCAGAGTTTCATGTGTCGATTATCGGCGCCGGCTCGTTAAATAATCGCTAGAAGGGAAACAGAAAACCCCGCCGGCAAAGGCGGGGTTTCGATAATCAGCCGGATTGCCGGCCAGCAGCCGGCACGACCGGATCAGCGCGCCGGGACGACCTGGGCACTGCCCACCGGATTGCGCGGGTCGCTGCCGCCGAACAGCTTGTTCGCCTTGCGGTCCCATTCCACGGTCTGCAGGTTGCCCCACACATGGCTGGACCCGCGGCCGCCTGCGGCCACATTGCCCGGCAGGTCGATCCTGTGGCCCATCGCCTGCAGCTGCTTCACCGTCGCCGCGTCGAACGCATCGTCCTCGGCTTCGATCAGGTCCGGCAGCCACTGGTGGTGGTAGCGCGGCAGCGCGGCAACCTGCTGTGCATCCAGGCCGTCGTCGTAGCCGAGGATGCCCAGCAGCACCATGGTGATGATGCGGCTGCCACCCGGGGTGCCCAGCACCACGACCTTGTCGGCGTTCTCCATGAAGGTCGGCGTCATCGAGCTGAGCATGCGCTTGCCCGGCTTCGGCGCATTGGCTTCATAGCCCATCACGCCGAACGCATTGGGCGTGCCCGGCTTCAGCGCGAAATCGTCCATCTCGTTGTTCAGCAGTACGCCGGTGCCCTTGGGAATCAACCCCGAGCCGTACAGCAGGTTGACGGTCTGGGTGGCGCCGACGCGGTTGCCGTCGCGGTCGATGATGGAGAAATGCGTGGTCTCGTCGTCTTCCAGCGGAGTCGGATTGCCCGACAGCAGGTCGCTGGGCGTGGCCTTCTCCGGATGGATGGTAGCGCGCAGGCCCTGTGCGTAATCCTTGCTGGTCAGCACCTTCTGCGGGATCTGCACGAAGTCCGGATCGCCGAGGAAGAAGGTGCGGTCGCGGTACGCGCGACGCATCGACTCCACCACCAGGTGGGTACGGTGCGCCGGGTCCATCTTCCTGATGTCCCAGCCTTCCAGGATCTGCAGCATGCTGGCCAGCGCGATGCCACCGGACGACGGCGGCGGCGCGGTGGTGATCTTCCAGCCGTTGTAATTGAAGACGATCGGCTCGCGCTGCTTCACGCGGTAGCCGGCCAACTCTTCGGCGCTCCATTTGCCGCCAGCCTGCTTCACGCCTGCCAGCAACAGCTTTCCGGTCTGGCCCTTGTAGAAGCCATCGAAGCCATCCGCGGCCAGGCGCTCCAGCGTCTGTGCCAGCTCCGGCTGCTTGAACAGGTCACCGGTGGCGATCGGCTTGCCGTTGCGAAGGTAGACCTCGCGCGTGCCGGGATAGCGCTCCATCACTTCTCGGCGCGACGCATAGCCCTTGGCCATGCGGTCGTACACCGGGAAGCCTTCGCGCGCGATGCGGATCGCCGGCTGCAGCGATGCAGACAGCGGCAGCTTGCCGTGCTTGGCCGACAGCTCGACGAGCGCTGCAGGCAGGCCCGGGATACCGGCCGACCAGGCGCCGTTGACCGAACGATCACGGTCCAGGTTGCCCTGCTTGTCGAGGAAGGCCTGCGGAGTTGCCGCGGCCGGTGCGGTCTCGCGTGCATCCAGCATCACATCCTTGCCGGTGGCCGCGTCGTGCAGCAGGAAGAAGCCGCCGCCGCCCAGCCCGGAACTGATCGGCTCGACCACCGCCAGCGTGGATGACACCGCGACCGCGGCATCGAAGGCGTTGCCGCCCTGCGCCAGGATATCGATACCTGCCTGGGTGGCCAGCGCGTGGCCGCTGGCAATGGCTGCGCCATCGGGGCGCTCGGCACGGGCCGGGCTGTCGGCCCAGGCCATCGGGCTCAGCAGCAGGCCGAGCAGCAACAGGGGGCGGACGATCAGCGTCTTCATTCGGATGGGGGCTCCGCGTAGAGTTCGGGGTGATCGTGCTGCAGCTGGCGCAGCTTGGCCAGCAGCTGGTCTTCCGTTTCCACGATCTCCGGATCCGGGTCGATGCACTCGACCGGGCAGACGACCACGCACTGTGGCTCGTCGAAATGACCGACGCATTCGGTACAGCGCGCAGGGTCGATCACGTAGATGGTTTCACCCATCGAAATGGCCTGGTTCGGGCAGGCCGGCTCGCAGACGTCGCAGTTGACGCAGAGCTCGTTGATTTTCAGCGACATGGCGATACTCCTCGCCCGCGCCTTGGGACAAAGGACCGGCCAGCGCGGGCGCGCGGGCCGGTCAGGTCATCAGCGGCACCCTTGCGGGGTGCCGCCCGGGCCATGCCGGAGCATGGCCGCCATGGCTCGGTATTACTTGGCTTCGACGAAAATGTACTCGGCGCCGGTCGGCTGGACCGCCGCCTGCACGCGGGCGTTGTCGGCCGACTGGCCGATGAAGACGACGCGCACGCCCTTCATCGAATCCGGCGCCACGTCCTTGAACACAGCCTGGATCATGTCAGCCATCTTGCCCGAGGCCGACGAACCGAAGGCCAGCATGTTGCCCGGCTGCACGCCACGGGCCACGGCCTGGGTCGCGCTCTCGGTCTGGCGCTCGTACTTGGCCTGGAAGTCCGGGTCCGATTCCGGCGAGAGGTAGTACAGGAACGGGCTGTTGCTGATGTTGCCCATGTTCTGGATGGCCACTTCCTGCAGGTACTTCTTCCAGCCTGCATCATCGTCCTTGGACGGCGCGACCAGGGCTTGCTTGGCCTCGTCGACCGGAGCGGCCTCTTCCTTCTTGCAGGCGGTGAAGGCCAGGGCCAACGAAGCGATCAGCATCGCGCGCATGGTGGTGTTCATGGGTTTCCTCCCGGAATGGTGCGTGGTGTTGTACGTAATGGGGTGCGGGTACAGCGGGGCTTACGACTGTGCGGCCTTCGCTTCGCGGACCTTGCGCAGGGCTTCGAGCACCGCGGCCGGCACGAAACCGGACACGTCGCCGCCCAGGCGCGCAATCTCGCGGACCAGCGAGGACGAAATGAAGCTGTGCTGCTCGGCAGGGGTCAGGAACAAGGTCTCGACCTCCGGAATCAGGTGGCGGTTCATGCTGGCCATCTGGAACTCGTACTCGAAGTCGGACACCGCGCGCAGGCCGCGCAGCAGCACCCCGCCCTGGACCGAACGTACGAAATGGGCCAGCAGGGTATCGAAGCCGATGACCTCGACGTTGCTGTGGTGGCCGAGTGCGCCACGTGCCAGCTGCACGCGCTGCTCCAGCGGCAGCGCCGGGCCCTTGGACGGGCTCTGCGCCACGCCGACCACGACCTTTTCGAACAGCGGCGCGGCCCGGCTCACCAGGTCGATATGACCGTTGGTGATGGGGTCGAACGTGCCGGGATAAACGGCGATGCGGCGGTTGGCCACGGTCATGGGCGGTTGCAGATGTTCAGATGAGGTCAAAGTGTAGCAGTGGCGCGGCGGTACAGGGCAAAGCGCACCTCGCGGGTGCCGCCCTCGCGGTGCAGCAGCCAGTCCGACGGCAGCACCGGCACGTGGCCGGCCGGCGATTCCAGGTACAGCCAGGCATCGGCAGCCAGATGCCGCGGCAGCTGGGCCAGCACGTCCTGCCACAGGCCATCGGCGAACGGTGGGTCGATGAACACCAGATCGGCCTGCTGTGCCGGTGCGCCCTGCAGCCAGCGCAGGGCATCGGCCTGCACGACGGTGACCTGGCCGGAGGCCTGCAGCTTGGCCACGGCCGCGGTCAGATTGCGTCCCAGCTGCGCGTCGCGCTCGACCAGAGTGGCGTGGGCGGCGCCGCGCGAGACCGCCTCCAGGCCCAACGCGCCACTGCCGGCGAACAGGTCCAGCACCCGCGCGCCGCCCAGTCTGGGCATCAACCAGTTGAAAAGGGTCTCGCGCACGCGGTCGCTGCTGGGCCGAAGCCCTGGCAGGGTCGGCACCGGCAGGCGGGTATTGCGCCAGCGCCCGCCGATGATGCGGACCTGACCGTCATTGCCCCCACGGCCGCTCACCGGCGCCCCCGGCGGGAGGTATTCGAGAATTTCAGCATGAGCGGGATTGTAGTTCGGCCGGGCTTTGCCCGGCACCCGTCGAAGCCACGGCAACGGCCGAAGCAACGGCAAAAGCCGGCTATCCGTGGGTTGGCGGGGTGGGTCCGGTCGAGGGGGGACGCTGCAAGTACGTCCATGTAAGCTCGGT